>CAMLDH010000159.1 GCA_946478765.1 uncultured Oxalobacteraceae bacterium
ATGCATTGACGGCGGCAATATCAAGATCCGCGCCGCTCGATGCAAGCAATGCGGCAACCTCGTTCCGCTCCATCAGCACGGACAGCATCGCTCCGACGCCAGCGGTCTGTTCCATACAACGACCGCGCTCGACGACGAGGCGCAGGGTGGTTTCCAGATCCATCACTCCCGCGACATGCGCTGCCGCATATTCGCCGATGCTGTGTCCGACGACAAATTCCGGCTCCACCCCATAGTGCTGCCAGAGCCTGGCCAACGCCAATTCAAGCACGGCTATCGCCGACTGTGCATAAGGCTGGCTTTCCAGCAATGCTCCGGCGCGATCATCGAGCAGTACTTCCCGGACAGGGCGCTCCAGGAATCCGGAAAGAATCGCATCGCATTGATCCACATAGGCGGAAAATACCGGCTCCGTCCGATAAAGATCCTGCCCCATTTGCACGTATTGCGTTCCCTGGCCCGTGAACAGGAAGGCGACACGATGCCGCTGCTTGGCCCGGCCATTGCTCATCATCGGATGCGCATAAGCGTCTGCACCGGCATAGGCTGCGAGTTGGCCGGCCAGCTCGGCCGCATTGCAGACCGATACCGAAAACCGCTCCGGCAAATGCGAACGGCTCGCCCAGGTCGCAGCGCAAATAGGCGCCAGCGCTTCTGCATCAAGCTCGATCACTTTTTCGGCATACGCAGCAGCGAGTTGCTTTAAACTCTTCACGCTGTTGGCGGACAGCGTGAACAAGCATGGCGCCTCAGGGATGGTATTCGGCTCCATGGGCGCGGTGCTTGAGGCGCGCTCGGGCGCACTCTCCAGTACCACATGGGCATTGGTCCCGCCAATGCCAAACGAACTGACGCCAGCGCGCCGTCCATGCATCGAAGGCGCCGGCCAGTTCGTCAGCTCGACAGGAATATGCAGACGGCTGGCAGAAATATCGATATAGGGATTCAGTTTGTTCAGGCCGGCAACCGGAGGAATTTGCCCATGCCGCAGGACTTGTATCGCCTTGATCAAACCTGCGATACCGGCAGCAGATTCCAGATGGCCGATATTCGACTTGACTGCGCCCAGCCAGCAAGGACTGACCGCATCACCCGGCACATCCAGGACCCGCCGCAAGGCCGCCACCTCGATCGGGTCCCCTAGCGCGGTACCGGTACCATGCGTTTCGACATAGCCAATTGTTTCCGGCGCAAAGCCGGCGCAACGCAACGCAGTCAATACGGCCTGTTGCTGCGCCAGTCCATTCGGCGCGGTCAAGCCATTGCTATGGCCGTCCTGATTAACGGCGGAACCGCGAATCACGGCAAGTACCCGGTCGCCATCCCGCTGCGCATCGCTTAATCGTTTTAGCACGACGATACCGCAACCTTCGCTTCGCACATAACCATCGGCGGCAGCATCAAAGGTATGGCAACTTCCAGTCGGAGACAGCATATTCGCCTCGCTGAAAATCATGCCGTAATCAGGCGAAAGCACCAGGTTGATCCCACCCACCAAAGCCAGATTACTTTCGCCGCCACCCAGACTCCGGCAGGCCTGATGGACCGCCACCAGGGAAGACGAACAAGCGGTATCTACCGCCAAGCTTGGACCTTGCAGGCCAAGACAATATGAGATGCGATTGGCGGCGATACTGAACGCATTGCCGGTTCCGGAATACGCATCGCGCCCCAACCCGGCTGCCCGCTGCAGCCGGCTATAGTCATTGGTGCTGATGCCGATATACACCCCTGTTGCCGATCCGGATAACTTTTCAACTGGAATATTTGCATCTTCCAACGCATGCCATACGGTTTCGAGGAGAATGCGCTGCTGAGGATCGAGACTGCCTGCCTCGCGTGGGGAAATATTAAATAACCCTGCATCAAAGCCATCAATATCGTCCAGGAATCCTCCCCACCGATAAGGGGCGGAGGGGGCTGCGGCAAATCCGGTCAAGCGGCTGCGCTCTGCCGGCATTTCCTTCACCACCTGACGCCCGTCAGCAATCAGTTTCCAATACGCATCCGCCGAATCCGCATCGGGGAAACGGCAAGCCAATCCGATCACGGCAATGGATTCGTAATGTTCGATCAATGTTTTAGATTTATTCATGGCTATGTCTCGTCCTGCGCCGATCTGCACCCGATGCAGCGCGGGCGACCCGGATACGGCTGATGCCTCAGTGATTTTTATTCAATACCGGTTCAGCTTAATGAGCGGCGCCGCGTTTAGCGCGAACGCCTGCCAGCACCCTGGCATTGATAGACAAAGCTTTGGCCAGCGCATCGATTGACGGATGGTCATAAGCAATGGTCGGCTCAACTGCACATCCAAGCCAGTGACCCAAATCGCCCGACAACCCCACCATGGCAGAAGAGTCCATGCCATACCGTTCGAACACCATCGACGTATCTACCGCATCCAAGGCCATGCCGAATACATCGGCAAGATAGCGTATGAGCCACTCTTTAATCTGCTCTTCGAGCGCACCCTCGGTTTCCGTTCCTGAACTCATCGCTGCTGCATCAACCGTCAAAGGTTGTATTTGCTTGCTCATGTTCCCCCCTCTATGCTCAGTTTTTATACTCAGTTTTTATACTCAGTTTTTATACTCAGTTCTCATCACTCTCAACTTGCTCAATATCGTCTGGTCTGGCCGCACGACATTTGACACCAACCGCATCTTCTCCAGTAATCGAATCACCAGCGCCGCAATATCTATCTGCCACCAATGGAATCCAAAAAATGCCGAACTTGGGCAAGCATGATGATTGTTGTGCCAACTATCCCCAAGCGAGGGAATGACAAGCCACACATTGTTGGTACTGCGATCCCGCGTCGCGAACGGGCGATGCCCAAACACGTGCGAGAAAGAATTAACCGCAAAAATCGCATGGGAAGAGAAAAACAGCCGCACCCCGCCGCCCCAGAGCAAGCCTTGCCATGCACCTGCAGCCGACCGCTCCAGCAAGGCGCCGATCAGGGCAGGAAGCACCAGTCCCGCCGCAACCCAGAGGTAATAGTGCTTGCTCAATCGAACAATCAGGCGATCCTGATACAGGTCTTTGCAAAACAGGTTGTTGTTGGTCAGTCGATGCTTGGGCATCCAGCCGAGGTGCGCGTGCCAGAGTCCTTGCAACCGGCTGTCGACTTGACGTTCCCCGATCCACCAGGGCGAGTGCAGATCACCCGCCTGATCGGAAAACCGGTGATGGCGCCGGTGATTACCCACCCAATAAATAGCCGGACCTTGTGCCGCCATGCTTCCCATAATGCACAGCAGTGCCTTGATGACAGGACCGGTTTGAAACGCACGATGACTCAAAAACCGATGAAATCCGACAGTGATGCCTAACATGCCTGCGCAATACATGAGCAGTGCGAGAACGACCTCCCAGGACTTGAGATCGCCCGCGACAACTTCGCCGACTGCGATCAAAAATGCGAGTGTCGGCAGAGCGATCATTGCGACAGAATGCACACGTTGCGCCAAGCCCCCGTCCTGCGCCAGAATATATATTCCGCCGTCGCGTGCAGGATGAGATGCCTGCGGTTGAAGGTTCTCCTCTTCCTTGTTCATTTATAGCTCCGCGACCGGCAGTCTTGCTTTGCTTGTCCATCCTGCGTAACGGCAGTTTTCCGATTCGATTGCGTCGAACCCTCGCTTGACATTCCCGCGCTCTTGACAGACTCGCCGGATACCGGGAGTGTGCAACATACCTGATGACTCATGTTCCCCTCCATCATTTACACCACACCCGCAACGGATAATGCGCCTTGACGATAGAGCGTCCGGCATAGATTGCGCTGAATTTTTCCGCTAGTGGTTCGAGGAATGGTTTTCGGCTTGATTAACACCAGATCGTGCAGTTGAACATCGAAGTTCCGGACGACGGCCTCGCGAGCACATAACAGAATTTCTCGTGCGCAGGCAGTATCAAGATGCCGCCGTGCAATCTCATGCACCACAACCAGTTTCTCTTCCCCCTTGATGTCGAGCGAAAAAGCCGCGCCATTGCAACCTTCCAGAGCTTCGTGAGAAACAGCAATCACATCCTCGATGTCATGAGGATATAAATTACGTCCCTTGATAATAATCAGCTCTTTACGCCGGCCAGTGACAAAAAGTTGCCCGTCCTCAATGAAGCCCAAGTCACCAGTCCGCAAAAAGGGACCTTCACCGGAATCGGCCAGGCATGCCTTGAAATGCTCCTCGGTTGCCTCGTGGAGGTTCCAGTATCCGCGGGCAACGTGAGAGCCTTTTACCCAAATCTCCCCGACCGCGCCATCATTACAACGCAGTTTTGTATCCGGGTCGACAATCAGCATCTGTTGATCGCCCCAACTCACGCCACACCCAACCAGCGTCAGTTTCGATTCGGTCGGACCGGCACTGATGACCGTATTCTTCTCCATTGCGTCTGCGGACACATCCCGCACGGGAAAGCCTTGCCCTGCCGGCCCGCCAGTGACAAACACGGTGGTCTCCGCCATACCATAACAGGGAATGAAAGCCTTTCTGGAAAAACCGGCAGCGCGAAACTTTTCGCTAAACCGCTCCAAGGTTTCCGCACGCACCGGTTCAGCACCGTTGAAGGCCAGCCGCCAGCTGCGCAGATCCAGATCTGCCATTTGTTCCGGCGTGATAGCGCGAACGCAAAGCTCATAGGCAAAATTTGGCCCGCCACTGGTGGTCGCTTGATATTTGGAAATTGCTTGCAGCCAGCGCACCGGTCGTTGCATGAATGCCATCGGCGACATCACCACGCATGGCGTACCGAGATAAGCCGACTGCAGAATATTCCCCACCAATCCCATGTCGTGATGCACAGGCAGCCAATTCAAGTAAATCGTATCCGGCCCGTGCGCAAAAGCGTCCTTGATCATCTGCTGGTTGGTCAGCAGGTTATCGTGAGTGATGGCAATTCCTTTTGGCGTGCCGGTGGAGCCGGACGTGTACTGCAGGAATGCGATAGACGAACGGTGCTGCGACGGTGGCCGCCAGTGCTCTGCCAGTTGTGCGACATTTTCGGCACGCGGTGCATCAACTGCCACGATGGGAATGGCCTGCATTTGCGGGGATGCATTTAAACGCGGCATCAAACCATGCAGCGACAGCTCGTCTGTCAATATCAGCTTCGCCGCACAATTGCTCGCGATCGCACACAGCTTCTCCAGGCCCTGCTGACGGCGTGGCAGACTGACCGGAACGGCAATCATGCCGGCATACATGCATCCCAAAAGCGCAACGATAAAGTGCTGCCCGGAGGGGAACAACAACAACACCCGGTCTCCCTCGTTCAAGCGGTTTTGCAGCAATGCGGCCATTGCACGCGCCTGTGCATCAAGCATCGAAAACGTTAGCGTGCTCTCTTCGGTTTCTCCGTCCTTCAGGAAAATAAAAGCTGACGCATCGACTTTCGTGCTGTGCTCACGCACCACCTCGACCATGGAGCGGTAGTTCGCTTGATCGAATTCGCGTTCAAAGTTCAAACGTGCATTGGATCGTGTGACGCCATCTCCTGCCATAGTGCTTTCCATGGCGCCATCTTGCTGGCTTGCTATTGGCATTTTTTCTCCCCCGCTCTCATAGACACTTTGCTGCCTAGACAATTAGACTTCAAGCCAAAGTCGATAAACTCATCGCTGACGTTATAGTGGGACTGGATGGCTGCGCTGAAACGTCGGAAGCGAGGCCTGCATTGCTGAATTTTGTGCATGCATGGCTGCTCTTTCTCCCGGGGTTTTAATTAATTAGCGATGAATTTGAGCGTGCCTGTTTCGGCAGCATGCACGATGGCGGCGCGCCGTTCCGCATGCCAGTTATGCCGCATCAGATAAGCGGGTACCGCAATAACGCCGGCATAGAGACAGCCTAAAAATGAAACGACGTAGTCGAGACTGGAAGGAAAAAGAAGCAGAATGCGCTCACCTTGAAGTGAACGCAGCACTAAATTCTTGGCAAAAATCTGCGCACGATGGTGCAGCATTTGGTAAGTGAGCTGCTTCTCGTGACGCTCTCCGTCTTCAAAAAATACCAAGGCTGGACGAGCCGGGAATTTTTCTGTGTGTAGCGAAATGACTTCGTTGAGTTTCAACTGCAACTTCATTGCCCCCTCCTAACAAAAAAACCCGCCAAATATTGGAAGCCAAGCAAATTATTTTTATTTTAAGAATGCCATCCAAAACTGCAGGATCGAAACTGCCGCGGCCGGATTATCTCGCCAAGTTCACAATATGACAAGCTTTCAAGCTAAATGTTTCGATGCACTTTACGGAATACATATTCCTGATCCAAGGATTTATCAAATATCTTTTTCGAAACCTCGTCAGGATCTTTCAGCTATGGATGTAAGCAACGAAACACGAGAACAAAAATACATTCACCGCCGGGGTCGGTTGCTGAACAGGTCATCGACGAGGTGGATCGTCTTCGCACCGGCAACGTTACTGCTCCCCCGATAGAACAGCCGGCCAGAATCCATCTGGATTTTTAACTAAAAATGCGACATTGATTCAACACCATTGGTAGCAACAATATCCTCGTCATCGTCACGCATGAGTGGTTGGACAGCCATACGACCCAGCAATGAGAATTGGTATTAAACGCATAAAAACCGTGAGCGTCTGCGGCTCTGGCCGGCGCACTGCCGCGTTGCTCGCTCCTTACAATACTCGCACTGCGGCGGGTCGAAAAGGCGTATCCGCTTGCAAGCGGATACCGTTTCGCAGGCGTGGGGCGTAGCAGGGAATTCAGACGGCATGGTGAAGCAGGGGGTGAGCAGGGGTTTCAAACGGCATGCCGTTTGCCTGCGAACGATCGCATGCGATCCGCCTGCGTAACAGTCTTGCCTTGCAAGGCAAGACTCCCTCCGTCTGCCTGCGTAGCGGTGTTCCCCTGCAAGGGAACACCGCTACCCTATAGGGTCACAGGCAGTGCCCCACGAAACCCCTGCTTCACCGCCTTGCATCGCATCTGGCCAGAGCCGCATCCATCTCACAGTTTTTTTATGCGTGGATACTTAGCTGAATTTTTAACCGAAAATGTGACCTTGATTAGATGTGCCCCCGGTTGGGCACGAATTTGAATTCGTTAAGTGGCGCTTTGCGGAGGTAGGGTTATCCATCGCGCCGCTCGCCGCTCCATGCGCAGGACAAGAGCGTGCGGCGCGATGGATAACCCGGCCTGCCATCTACGCCGGATGCTATTTTTCGATATTGATCCCCAAATCAATGTCGCACGTTTCTTCGCAAAATTTGATCAAGTTATCTTGCATAGAAGAAGAGGAAGTTTTCTTCTGTATTTTTGGCATTACTGCTCCAGGCGGAGCAGAGGAAGAGCGTCGTAGCAGTATCGAGGAAGGAAGTGCGGACTTGCTTTCTTTGTTTTCTTTTATCGGCTCAGGCAAGTTTTCCGAGCAGACGCGAAGCTCTTCCATGATTGCTTTAACTTCTGCAATTACGCTCGCAGGATCAGCCTGAATGATCTCAGCCATAATTTTTTTGTTAAGCTCCATGACAATGATGTCAATTTGCTCTTCCGTTAATTGTTGCTCTTCTTGTTGCTCTTCTGGGACATTGTTTGTTTCCATCGCATCCTCTCCTTCGAGTACAGTTTCTGCTAAAGGAAAATGAAAAATTCATGCCTTTTAGCGCGGATTATTTTTTCTTTTCCATCATCCCGGATCCTTTTTTAAGCGGACCGAATAAGAATAATGGTGGACTAAAAACAGCCATCAATGGAAGCCGCACTGGTGGCGGCTTCCATTTTTAGAACAGTCTGCCAACGCATGCTTGGGTTGGGCATGAGGCAGTGTGCTGCAGCAGCTACGGCGACTGGTTATCCCTTAGCGTGGGCTCTTGTTATCATCGCCTTGCCCATCATCTTCATCCTTCACAATTTCTGATGATGTCGATGCCGACGCCGGCGAGGGCGGCCCGCTACTACTTGGGACATCATTCGCCGTCTTAATGTCGCTTATGCTCGAATCTGCCTATGTTCTTGTCTTTTTGAAGAAAGCCTCGCCTGTTTCTGGATCTACGCTGAATATTCTCTCTCTGAAGAAAGCCTCGCCTGTTTCTGGATCTACGCTGACGTTAGTACGCGTGCTACCGTGCAGATCTGGATCTCCCAATTCAGAGCCCCTGTTGCGGTTGTTCAGCAAATGTGTTTCCGCATATTCCGGAGATTTTAGTAACTCTAACTGTGCCTGCGTCAATGGATATAAATCTCCATCGTTGCGATTGCTCAGCAAACCACT
>CAMLDH010000160.1 GCA_946478765.1 uncultured Oxalobacteraceae bacterium
GCAGCCGGGTTGAATTGGAGGGTGTATGCCGAATCGATCGGAGGTGTTTACAAGGCAAGGGTGGAGCAGGGGTTTCGGGCAGCATGCTGCCGCGCCTGCGGAACGGTGTGCGCTTGCAGGCCCGGTTCGTTCGGGAGAGCGGACAACACCATGTCGCCTACCTCCCGCCCACCGCCGCCATCGCTTGCGAGCAACCGGCAGACACCCTTCAATTCAGCCTGATTGCCTATTATAGAAAAAGAGAAATTTGCCCCACGTGACCCGTGCAGCGCGCAACAAGAAAAACAGGCAGTTATATTTTAAAATCAGTTCATTTGTACTCTAAGGAGAGGTTATGTCCCGCAACACTTTGAACACGCTCAAGGAATTCCCGATTTCGGGTTCCAAAAAAGGCCAGTTCTACTCGCTACCCGCGCTGGAGAAAAAACTCGGCGTGAACATCTCGCGTCTGCCGGTCTCGATTCGCATCGTGCTGGAATCGGTACTGCGCAACTGCGACGGTAAAAAAGTGACTGAAGAACACGTCAAGCAGCTCGCGAACTGGGGCGCGACGGCTGCACGCACCGATGAAATTCCGTTCGTCGTGGCGCGCGTGGTGTTGCAGGATTTTACCGGCGTACCGTTGCTGGCCGACTTGGCCGCGATGCGCGGCGTCGCCTCGCAGATGGGCAAAAACCCGAAAAATATCGAGCCGCTGGTGCCGGTCGATCTGGTGGTCGACCACTCGGTGCAGATCGATCACTATCGCGAGAAAAAGGCACTCGACCTCAACATGAAACTGGAATTCCAGCGCAACAACGAGCGCTACCAGTTCATGAAATGGGGCATGCAGGCGTTCGATACCTTTGGCGTCGTGCCGCCGGGCTTCGGCATCGTGCATCAGGTCAACCTGGAATACCTGGCACGCGGCGTGCACAAGAAAGGGAGCGTCTACTACCCTGACACGCTGGTCGGCACCGATTCCCATACCACCATGATCAACGGCATCGGCGTGGTCGGCTGGGGCGTGGGCGGCATCGAAGCGGAAGCCGGCATGCTGGGCCAACCGGTATACTTCCTGACCCCGGACGTGGTCGGTGTGAACCTGACCGGTCAATTGCGTGAAGGCGTGACCGCCACCGATCTGGTATTGACCATCACCGAAATGCTGCGCAAGGAAAAAGTCGTCGGCAAGTTTGTCGAATTCTTCGGCGAAGGCACCGAATCGCTATCGCTGACCGACCGCGCAACAATCGCCAACATGGCGCCGGAATACGGCGCGACGATGGGCTTCTTCCCGGTCGACGACCAGACGCTCGAATACTTCCAGGGCACCGGCCGCAGCAAGGCGGAGATCGATGCATTCGCAGCCTACTTCAAGGCGCAAAAACTGTTTGGCGTGCCAAAATCGGGCGACATCGATTACACCAACGTTGTCGCGCTCGACCTCGGTTCCGTCGCACCATCGCTCGCTGGTCCGAAGCGTCCGCAAGACCGGATCGAAATCGGCCATGTGAAATCGACGTTCGCCGACCTGTTCTCCAAGCCGGTATCGGAAAACGGCTTCAACAAGAAAGCCGAAGACCTCGAAGCCGTCTATGAAAACGCCGATGGCGTCAAAGTGAAAAACGGCGACGTGTTGATTGCCGCGATCACGTCCTGCACCAACACATCGAACCCGAGCGTGTTGCTGGCGGCTGGTTTGCTGGCCAAGAAAGCAGTCGAAGCCGGATTGAAAGTATCACCGCACATCAAGACCTCGCTCGCCCCCGGATCGCGCGTCGTCACCAAGTACCTGGAAGCGGCCGGCCTGTTGCCTTACCTTGAGAAGCTCGGCTTTGGCGTAACTGCATACGGTTGCACCACTTGTATCGGCAACGCCGGCGATCTGACACCGGCAATGAACGACGCGATTGTCAAGAACGACATCGTGGCGTCCGCCGTGTTGTCCGGTAACCGCAATTTCGAAGCACGCATCCATCCGAACATCCGCTCCAACTTCCTCGCGTCGCCTCCGCTGGTCGTCGCATACGCGATCGCCGGCAACATGACCCGCGACCTGATGACCGAACCGGTCGGTCGTGTCAAGGGTAAGGATATTTTCCTTGGCGACATCTGGCCGACGTCGCAAGAAATCGGCAAGCTGATGAAGTTCGCGATGAACGCCAAAACCTTCAAGGAAAACTATGCTGACGTCAAAGGTGCGCCAGGCAAGCTGTGGGAGCAGATCAAAGGCGTAGCCGACGGTCAGGTCTACAACTGGCCAAAATCGACCTACATCGCAGAGCCACCGTTCTTCGGCGACTTCACCATGGAGCCGAAAGCGGCAGCCACCGGCATTGCCGGCGCGCGTGCTCTGGGCGTCTTCGGCGACTCGATCACCACCGACCATATCTCTCCGGCCGGTTCGATCAAGGAATCCAGCCCGGCAGGCAAATGGCTGCTGGAAAACGGCGTGCAAAAAGCCGACTTCAACTCGTATGGTTCGCGTCGCGGCAATCACGAAATCATGATGCGCGGCACCTTCGCCAACGTGCGTATCAAGAACCTGATGATCCCGGCCAAACCGGACGGCTCGCGTGTCGAAGGCGGCATCACGATTCATCAACCGAGTGGCCAGGAAATGTCGATCTACGACGCCGCGATGCAGTACGTACACGACGGCGTGCCGACCATGGTGTTCGGCGGCGAAGAATACGGCACCGGCTCCTCGCGCGACTGGGCGGCCAAGGGCACGCAACTCTTGGGCGTGAAAGCGGTAATCGCGCGTTCGTTCGAGCGTATCCATCGCTCCAACCTGGTGGGCATGGGCGTGTTGCCGCTGCAATTCCTCGGCAGCGACAGCGTGCAGACACTCGGCATCACCGGCAATGAAACATTCGATCTGAAAGGCATCGAAAACGACATCAAGCCGCAACAGGAAGTGACACTGGTGATCAATCGCAGCAACGGCCAGACGCAGGACGTCAAGGTGCTGTTGCGCATCGACACACCGATCGAAGTGGATTACTACAAGCACGGCGGCATCCTGCCGTTCGTTCTGCGTCAGCTGCTCGCGGCGTAAAGGCTTCGGAGCCTCTTCTCCGCTGCAAGTGGGAAGAGGCTAATGCTGCTGCAAGCGAGCTGTGAGATTTCGCAGGTACTCTGGTAATCAGGACAAACGCCGGCATCGTCCGGCGTTTTCCATTTCTCAAACCATCATTCCTGGAGATGCATCATGTGGAAAATTTTTGTCGGGTTCATCGCCTTCGCGCTGCTTGCGCTATTCATCATCATGAAGGGCGGCGACAAGGTCGATATGCAAGGTGAAGCAGCGGGTCATTCGGCTTCTGCATCGACGTCGGCATCTGCATCGACGCCAGCCGCCGCCACGGCTTCCGTACCGGTGTTGGCTGCAAGCGCACCGGCCGCCGCAACACCTGCTGCCAGTGCCGCGTCCATCGACGCGCAACCCGGCAAAATGTCCACTACCGGCACGGTCGTCGTCGGTGTATCGACTGCATCAACCGCTGCATCAAAGTAAGCGCCCTACCCCAAAAGCCGCGCCCATCATTGGTGCGGCTTTGTTATTGGCAAACGAAATATCCAGACGCGATAGGTATTTTGAATGATGCCTGCCGAATCCACTACAATATGATTCCTCGGCATCACTTCACACCTTCTTACCATGCGTCGTCCATCCAAAAGTTCTTCCCCCAAACTCTCGGCAGATAGCCAGCGCCTGATTACTTTGGCGCAAGCTGTAATACAGGCATCGAGCCGCATCGAAGAACGTTCGTGGGAGCGCCAGCTGGATGCCCTGCTCCACAGGTTACTGAAAAACAATCATCAAGACACGATAGAAACCGCACTCGACAATACGTTCAAGCTGCAATCGGGCGCCTATGACGCGCTGATGGAATCGGTGGAGGCGGCCAGCGAATCTTGCGCACTGGAACAGGACGGCATTTCCTACGATGCGCTGCTGATTGCGATACCGATCCTGGCATGGACACGATTTTCGATCGCGGCCGGCCCGATTGCTGCGGACATGGTGACCACCCTTTCCGCACATTTGTATGCGCATATCCTGGCACCCGACACGCGCATGGCCATGGCGCCGACGCTGTTCGCGATTGATCAGTTGCCGCGCACGCATACAGAGACATTCGCCATGACGCAACACATGGCGCAAGCCGCGATCAAAGGCAACGCGCTGCGGCCAATGCTCAATCCACCCGAGACGGCGCCGTTTCTGGCCGATACACGCTACCTGCTGGCCGTCGTCGCCGTGCCATCGGGAGCGCCCATGTTCCACTGGCAGAGCGCATTGAACCCGAATAGCCGCGAACAGGCATTGAGCCAATGGCAGGCGCAGGCATTGCCGAATATCACGCGATTGCTGCCCGGTTGCGGCATTGAATTGCTGCTGCCGGAAGCCTACTTTGTCGCATGCCGCGAGGCTGACAAGAAAATCCGTCCCGCATCCTTGCGATCGGCGGTGCATTATCTTACCCACACGCTCAGCGTCGACCCCAACGTCTTGCAAGCCATCATTGGCGGCTTCGGTGAAGAATCATCCGAAGGCCGCATCGATGAATACCGCGTCAGCTTCGCTTTGCATCAGAATCCGGACGTAGTGTATGGCGTAGTCTGGCCGCTCTATGGGCAGGAAAATGAAGACGCAGTCATGGCTGCCATCATGGCGAGTGCAGGCAGCAGCGCAGCCATACCGCCTGACGCAGAAAGCAAAACGCCACTGGAAGAAATTCTGACGTTATTGCGGGAATGCGGCATCACGCATATCAAGTACCACGACGGATGTTATCCGATGGAGTCCTGCGAAGACTGCGGAGCGCCGCTCTTTCTCGATCTGGAAGCGGAATTGGTGCATGCAGAAATGCCGGAAGATACGCCGCACGGCACCACACATTTTCATTGAAAGCGAGTTGCCGATGACCGCAGGATGCGCCCTGTCGTGCTGCAACCCACATGCATCGTTCATGCCATTTTCAACAAACTACTGTTAGCACTACCGTTGTAAATCATGGCGACTGGCTGCGCTACCTGTAGTGGCAGGCACGGGCAGTCGCTTGATGGTACCTTCGCCAAAGCGACCACGCAATGACGGTGGCCAGACCTGGTACGCACTGCCATGCCAGACGCCACAGCAGCTTGCGAATTTCCGACAACGGTAGCCAGTCAAGTTGAAACAACTGAGTAAAGTCGCTGCATTTTCACTCTGGCCTCCTTGGTGGTGAATTTCCATTTGACAGGTTGCGCCTGCCGGTTGCGCTCAGCGACATTCGCAGCAATGGCGCGCTTGAGTGGTTCCTCATCGGCAATCTGCTGCTTCAGGCACATGTTGGACAGCATCGCGAACTCGATTTCGGCGATATTGAGCCAACTGCCGTGCCTCGGCGTGCAGCGATGTGGCCTTGTACGCGTTGATATCCTCCAGCACGACACCGATGACGTCGGCACTCATCATGACTGATCGATTCCGCAAAGCCCAATTCGACGACCTTACAACAAATTGACCCCGCCTGTATGGCCGCGCCGCGTGCTGCTGTTACATGCCCGACGCAATCCCCCAAAATAACGGCAGCAATGTCACTATTCTCGGAGCTCCGTCCCGTCACGGACTGGATGCGGTGATGACGGTCGATGGCCCCATCGACACCGCGGTGTTTCGCGCGTATGTGACCAAAGTGCTGGCACCCACGCTGGTGGTCGGTGACGTGGTCGTCATGGACAACCTGAGTGCGCACAAGATGAAGGGCATCCGTGAAACGATCAAGGCGAAGGGGGCGACCCTGCTGTACTTGCCGTCATACTCGCCGGATTGGTCGCCGATCGAACCCTACCGGTCCAAGCTCAAGACATTCTTGCGGGCCGCCAAGGCACGTACCCCGTTTGCGTGGCGTCATCGCACGCATCCAAAAATGGTAAGCGTAGCCGCCCAGGATCCGCAGCGCCGCCTTGAACGCCACTTCGATTTTGCTGCGCCATCCGTACAGCCGGATAATGTCGATGGCTGCCAGAGACAGATCGGTGCACAGCAGCATGCATTTTCCCCGCCGGGGATGATCGACGAGGACGAATCTCGCCAGCCTGCCGAGCGGCCGCCAAATCAAATCGGTGTAACGGTAGCGGATCGTCACGCCCTGCTCGCCGTAGACGGGGCTATCGGCTTGCATCATCTCAACCTGAAAGTCATGAACGAGTGCCGGCAGCTTGTCGTAGAGCGTGCGCTGGTCGCGATTGGAGAGACGACTCCCTCATGAATGCGCGCCGCCAAGGGCACGGCGAACAGCCGGTTGCCGCCCCCCGCCAGCAGCGAAACGGCTTGACAGGAATGCCCCATGATATACGGCGGTTTGGTGTTGCTGTCAGAGGCTTGATCCAGCTTTTTTACTGCAGGCATCTTGCGGCCGGATTTCGGCGCCTTGATCCCGTCCGCGAGCAAGAGGAGCCGCCCGTTAAAGCGCGCAATATCCGGAAACATCCGCAACACCAGCGCGCTCCAGTGATGCGCCAACCAATGCCGGTTCACGTCGAGAAAATCGCGCGCAACGATCCGTTCCCGTGCGGGAAGAAATACAAAAAATGTTGTGGGGCGAGCAAAACCTTCGGCCCTTGAGTCATGAGCCCGGATGAATCTGCCTGATGCCATGAGGCACGCAGGGCGACAGCAGGCAATTCATGAATTCAATATTGAATGCCGGGAACTTGGCACTCTCCAAAAATTAAGTGAGACAACAAAAAACCCGCAATACCAGTAAATATGCGGGTTTTGAGATGATATAAGATGGGATGAAGCAGAATTTTGGTGCCCGAGACCGGAATCGAACCGGTACGCCCCTTTTCAGGTAAGCGGCGGATTTTAAGTCCGCTGTGTCTACCAATTTCACCACTCGGGCTTAGAGCAATGTTAAAACATGATGCAAGTAAAAAAATGCATATCTCCCGAAATGCCACAAAATCGCAGTTTTCGCGCCTGTAGAATGATAACCACACGCCTGTCCCGCTTGAGCAAGCATTTCGAGGCGCGATTTTAACACTCAACCTCCCCCTCGTGCATATGCTGTCATGCGAAAAGCTGGAATTCCACCGAATTACATGCCATCGTGTTCGTGTACTCCACCATCTGGTTGATCCCCCTCAATTCATCTGATAACCCACCGGATTTTTGCAAAACACTATTGACCTAAGTAATTATGCAAAATTTACAGTGAATGTTTTCCCGTAATTTTCCATGATGAAATGCACTTCATCACGCAAGTTGTCGTCGGTTAAATGAAGGAAACGACGCCAGAAATATTTGGCTTGCTTCCACAAAATTTCGATCTGGTTCAATTCAGGGCTATATGGCGGTAAATAATAGAGATACAAATCTTGTTGCGCCCATTGCTGCTGCTTTTCTTCCATCGCCGCCCCCTTGTGAATGCGCGCATTGTCCAAAACGATAATCCGCGGCATGGTGTGCGGCTGCCTGGCCAAGTCATCCAGAAAGGCGATGACGTTCTCGCGTACCGTGCGTGTGTCGTGCGCATGCCATATCAGAGAATGATCATGATGGCGCAACGCCCCCAACACATTGACGCGCTGCCGATGCGATCCCGACAGCGCACGGCGTGTCCGACCAATTTCTGTCCAGCCATACTGGGCAGGGGGATTCGGCCCAAAGCCGGTCTCGTCGAAATACAGCAGATCGCACTGTCCTTCTTGCGCCATCGCCCGTAACGAGGCCATGACGCCTTGGCCTTGTCTGAAGGCCTCCTCATCGCGCTTGTCTTTCAAACTCAACCGGCAGCGTTTATACCGCCACCCGATCCGCCTCAAACACCGCCTGACGGTGTCTCGGCTGACCGGCCATTGCAAGGTCTCGCTTAACCGCGTCAATAGAGAACGCGACGTTCCACCTTCTTTCTTCGCCAGTTTGCGCAATGTCGTCTCTTCCTTGGGCGACAGGCTTGGCGGACGCCCACTGTGATGGCCTTCATATAAACCAGCCAAACCAAACTCGATCCAGCATTGTTTCCAGTGTTCGACGCTATTGATATGCACCTCGAACTCATCTGCCACCTGCTGCAGTGTGAGGCCCTGACCCAGCCTTCTCACCCCTTGCGCTCGCCTGCGCGTGCGCGCATGCGAATGATAGATCCCCATCTCCCGCAACGTCCGGCTCTCTTCCTTGCTCAACCTTAAACCTTTCATCTCTGCAAATCCCCATGGCATTACCTATGCACATTTGACAGAAATTTTTGCGTAATTACTTAG
>CAMLDH010000161.1 GCA_946478765.1 uncultured Oxalobacteraceae bacterium
AGCTGGAAACGCTGCAGAACAGCGGCCGCATGCAGTTGCTTGGCAAATACGATGTCGCGTTCGATCTCGGCCGCGACCTGTTATGGCACAAGCAGGAGACCTTGCCCGGTCATCCGAACGGCATGCGCTTTACATTGCAGCGCACGGACGGCAGCGTGAGCGAGCGTGTTTTCTATTCCATCGGCGGCGGCTTCATCCACGCCGAAGATGAAATGCAGGCGGCGGATCGGCCGGCAGCGGTCGCCGTGCCTTACCCGTTCGATACGATGGCCGACTTGCTGCGTCACGGGAAAGCAAACGGCTTGAGCATTGCTGCCATGTTGCGTGCCAACGAGCGCGTGCATGACAGCGAAGACCACCTGAATGCATTGCTCGACAATATATGGTCGGTTATGCGCGGCTGCATTGTGCGCGGTTTGGAAATGACCGGCGAACTGCCCGGCGGCTTGCGTGTAAAACGCCGGGCCGCGACACTGTGGCGCGCTGCGCAGGAATCGAAGCAGGCATTGCCGCACGATGCGATGCATCTGGTGAGTCTGTACGCGATGGCGGTCAATGAAGAAAACGCGGCGGGCGGCAGGGTCGTGACTGCCCCGACCAATGGCGCGGCCGGTATCATTCCCGCAGTGTTGCGCTATTACGCGATGGATTGCAAGCCGGATAACGCCGTACGAGGTGTGCGCGACTTTCTGCTGGTCGCGTCGGCAGTCGGCATGCTGTGCAAGCGCAACGCCTCGATCTCGGGTGCCGAAATCGGGTGTCAGGGTGAAGTCGGCGTCGCTTGCGCGATGGCGGCAGCGGGCCTGACTGCGGCATTGGGCGGCAATAACGAACAGATAGAAACCGCAGCGGAAATCGGCATCGAGCATCATCTCGGCATGACTTGCGACCCGATCGCGGGCCTGGTGCAAATTCCGTGCATCGAACGCAACGGCATGGGAGCGGTCAAGGCGATTACCGCCGCGTCGCTGGCGTTGAATAGCGACGGCAAACATCATGTCAGCCTCGATCAGGTTATCGAAACCATGCGCCAGACCGGCGCCGATATGCAGGCGAAGTACAAGGAAACCTCGCTGGGCGGGTTGGCGGTGCATGTGGTGACGGTGAATTATGCGGCGTGCTGATGGAGGTCACCGTCAATCAACAACGCTGTCATTGCTTACATTCGTTTGGTTCGCCGGAATAGCATCGAAAGGACAAAAGACACATATCGCCTTGAGCGTCCAGTTATAATGTTGGACTCCGTTGCAATCCAATCCATTTCACTGTATGCAATACATTTCCACACGCGGCCAATCGAAGGCGCAATCCTTTTCCGAAATCCTGCTCGGCGGTCTTGCGCCCGATGGCGGACTGTATCTGCCGGATCAATACCCCCAAGTCACCAGCGCCGAGCTCGATGCGTGGCGCAAGCTGTCGTACGCCGGCCTGGCGCTGGAAGTGTTGAAGAAATTCGCGACCGATATTCCCGAGGCGGACCTGAAGGTATTGACGCAGAAGACCTACACGGCTGACGTGTACCGCAATGCGCGTGGCGACGAGCAGGCCGCGCAGATTACGCCGCTGCGCGTGCTGGAAGACAAAAACGGCGGCAAGCTGATATTGCAGGCATTGTCCAATGGTCCGACACTGGCGTTCAAGGACATGGCGATGCAGTTGCTGGGCAACCTGTTCGAGTACACGTTGGCCAAGCAGCATGCGGAATTGAACATCTTCGGCGCCACCTCCGGCGACACCGGCAGTGCAGCGGAATACGCGATGCGCGGCAAGAAGGGCATCCGCGTCTTCATGCTGTCGCCGCACAAGAAGATGAGCGCATTCCAGACCGCGCAAATGTTCAGCCTGCAAGACCCGAACATTTTCAATATCGCGGTCGAAGGCGTGTTCGACGATTGCCAGGACATGGTCAAGGCGGTATCGAACGATCTCGATTTCAAGACGCGCCAGAAGATCGGCACCGTCAATTCAATCAACTGGGCGCGGGTCGTTGCGCAAGTCGTGTACTACTTCCGCGGCTATCTGAGCGCCACCGCCAGCAACGGCCAAAAGGTATCGTTCACGGTCCCGTCCGGTAACTTCGGCAATATCTGCGCCGGTCATATCGCACGCATGATGGGTTTACCGATCGACAAGCTGGTGGCCGCCACCAATGAGAATGACGTGCTCGATGAATTTTTCCGCACCGGCATCTATCGCGTACGCAAATCCGCCGAGACGCATCACACCACGAGCCCCAGCATGGACATCAGCAAGGCGTCGAATTTCGAGCGCTTTGTATTCGACCTGGTAGGCCGCGATAGCGAGCGGCTGCGCGCGCTGTTCAAGAAGGTCGATACCCACGGCGGCTTCGACCTGTCCGGCAACCCGGGCAGCGACGGCAATGAATTCGCGAAAGTGACGCAGTACGGTTTCGTGTCCGGCAAGTCGGTGCACCAGGACCGCGTCGCTACCATCCGCGACGTGCAGGAAAAATACGGCGTGACCATCGATACGCATACCGCCGATGGCGTTAAGGTCGCGCGTGAACATGTAACGCCGGGCGTGCCGATGATCGTGCTCGAAACCGCATTGCCGGCCAAGTTCAATGAAACGATCCGTGAAGCGTTGGGCCGCGATGCCGAGCGTCCGGCCGGATTCGACAATATCGAAGCCTTGCCGCAGCGGTTCGAGGTCATGTCCGCGAACGTGGATCAGATGAAAGCCTTCATCGCGAAGCATACTGGTCTATAGCGAATACGCTCGTTAGGGCTCTATGCTCGGCGACTAATTACCATACGAGGATCACACTCATGTTTCTTATTCTCTTGCACTATAAGAAACATCTCTCCAAGGTTGATCGTTTCGTGAATGTTGAGACCGTAGAAAACCCCAACTCTGTCAAATAAATCATTCCACGATGGTGGGTTTCGGCCTTGATCGGAACGACGATGTTTCTTCAATAGCGTTTCTTCGGTTTACAATCTTGCCAATGACCTTTTCACCGAGCCAGGCATGACAGAGAAGAAACTCATGTTGAGCGTGCAACAGGCGCTCGATTTCCTGCTTTCAGCCGTGCGTCCGATACCGGACGCGCAAACCATTCCCACACTCGACGCCAACGGCCGTATCCTGGCCGTTGCGCAGACGTCGCAACTGAGTGTCCCGCCGATGGACAACACGCAAATGGATGGCTATGCTGTCCGAGCGGCGGATTGCGCCGGCGGTTCGGCCAGACTGAAGGTGTCGCAACGTATTGCGGCAGGCCATGTACCGCAGGCCTTGCAAGCCGGAACAGCGGCGCGCATCTTTACTGGTGCAATGATTCCGGCGGGTGCGGATGCGGTAGTGATGCAGGAAATGTGCGAACTGGAAGGCGATGTCGTCACCATCAAACATGCGCCGCAATCCGGCGAGTGGATACGCCGCAGCGGCGAGGATATCCAGGCCGGCAGCGTGATCCTTGCAGCCGGCACGCGCTTGCGTGCGCAAGCGCTGGGACTGGCCGCTTCAGTTGGTCTGGCAAACCTGCCGGTCGTGCGCAGACCCCGGGTTGCGGTATTTTTTACCGGCGACGAATTGGCGATGCCGGGCGAGCCGCTGCAACCCGGCGCCATCTATAACTCCAATCGTTTTACGTTGCGCGGCCTGCTGCAAAATCTCGATTGCGACGTGACCGATTTCGGCATTGTGCCCGACTCGCTGACGGCCACGCGCGACACCTTGCGCGCTGCCGCTGCCGAGAACGACCTGATCATCACGTCGGGCGGCGTATCGGTCGGCGATGAAGACCATATCAAGCCTGCGGTGGAGGCGGAAGGGCGTCTGAACCTGTGGCAAATCGCAATCAAACCCGGCAAGCCGCTGGCGTTTGGCGAAGTTGCTCGCGCAGGCCGGGATGACGCCGCGTTTTTCATCGGCTTGCCCGGCAACCCGGTCTCCAGCTTCGTCACCTTCCTGCTGTTCGTGCGGCCGTTTATTTTGCGCTTGCAAGGCGTGCGCGACGTGACGCCGAAAGCGTATGCGATGCGTGCCGATTTCGCGTGGCCGAAAGCAGACAGGCGCAATGAATTCTTGCGTGCCAGGATCAATGCGAACGGTGGACTCGATCTGTTTGCCAATCAGAGTTCGGCGGTGTTGACGTCGACCGTGTGGGGCGACGGCCTGGTCGATAATCCGCCGGGCCAAACGATCACCGCAGGCGACATCGTGCGATTTATGCCATTTAACGAATTGCTTTACTGATGAATATCCAACTTCGCTTTTTCGCCAGCGTGCGCGAAAAACTCGGTACGTCGCAGGAAGCTGTTTCGCTGCCTGAGCATGTGCGCACTGTCGGCGCGGTACGTGCTTATTTGCGTGAACGCGGCGGCGCATGGGCCGAAGTGCTGGCTGACGAGCGTGCGTTGCGTATGGCGTACAACCAGGAAATGACGGACGCGAAGACCATGGTGACGGACGGTTGCGAGATCGCTTTTTTTCCGCCTGTCACAGGCGGTTAAGCCGCAATTTTACGGAGCATAGAAAGCATGCCCATTCGCGTACAAACCCACGATTTTGATCTGAGCACCGAGGTCGCACAACTGCGTGCGGGCAGCCCGATGGTGGGTGCCGTCGTCAGTTTCATCGGCACCGTACGCGACATGAACGACGGCGAGCGCGTGGCCGGGATGGCGCTGGAACATTACCCGGGCATGACGGAAAAGGCGCTGGAAAACATTGTCGCGAAGGCGAAAGGGCGTTGGGATATTGTCGACGCACTGGTGATCCACCGCGTCGGTCCGTTGCAGCCGCTGGACCAGATCGTGCTGGTCGCCGTGACCTCCGCGCATCGCGGCGAGGCGTTTGCCGCCTGCGAATTCATCATGGATTATCTGAAAACCGAGGCGCCGTTCTGGAAGAAGGAACAGACGCCGCAAGGCGCGCGCTGGGTCGATGCCCGTGTGGCGGATGACAAGGCGCTGGCGAAGTGGGACGTGCAATCCGGTAACGCCGGGGACGCGGCATGAACTGGCTGGCGGTGGGTGCCGGCGCCGCGCTTGGCGCATGGCTACGCTGGGGATTGACTGCCTGGCTCAACGCTTTTCATCATCAGCTGCCGCTGGGAACGCTGCTCGCGAATCTGGGCGGCGGCTACCTGATCGGCATTGCGGTCGGTTTTTTTCAAAGCTACCCGGCGTTGCCGATCGAATGGCGCCTGCTCGCAGTCACCGGCTTTCTGGGCGGCTTGACCACCTTCTCCACCTTCTCGGCGGAAGCAATGATTCTGTTGCAGCGTGGCGAGTATGCGTGGGCGCTCGGCCATTCGGCGCTGCATCTGATCGGATCGATTGCATTCTGCATCGCCGGGTTTGCGACGTATCGCGCAATTACCTGAAGATATATGGGAGGCTACGTTCGATAAGACCGTAAAAAGACCTCCGCTCCTGCAACAAGTCGCATGCTGACTGTCTAATTCCTGACTGTATTCGCTCTTGCGTCAATGCTTGATTTGACTCGGTACCTGCAGTGCATCTGCAGTCGTCGCGGTAGCAAATAACTGCGTACAGTCGACTTTGTCGAACTGGTAGTGTTGGCCACAAAAATCGCAATCGATCCCCAGTAAGCCCAGATCTTCGAGCGCGGATTCGACTTCCGCCCGCCCCAGCATTTTCAGCATGTTGCCCACTTTTTCACGCGTGCAACCGCAATGGAAACGCGGATGCTGCGCATCGAATACCCTGATCGTCTCCTCCCAGAACAAGCGGTGCATCAAGGTCTGAATATCGGTTGTCAGCAACTCGTCATGGCGCAACGTCGAGCCCAGCATCACCATGCGATTCCACGCTTCCGCTTCATCCTCGACCGGTGCAGCGACACCACCTTCTTTCGGCAACTTTTGCAGCAGCAAACCGCGTGACATATTGCCATCGGCAGCCAGCCATAATTTGGTGTCGAGTTGCTCGGAGCGCAGCATGTAATTTTCGATGACAGTCGCGACCGAATCCCCATCGAGCGGCACGATCCCCTGATAGGGCTTCTGACCCGGCAATTTATCTTTCGGATCCAGCGTAATCACGAAGCGTCCCTGGCCATGCAGGTTGACCAATTGCGGTAGTTGAGCGTCATCGTCAATGTTCGCATCCGGTACCAGCTTGGCTGTTGCTCGCAATTGCAGTTCCGAGTCGCATTCCACCACCAGCAGTCGTACCGGGCCGTCGCCGTGGATTTGCATGATGATCGCGCCATTGAATTTCAGATTGGCCGAGAGAAGCGCTGCTGCAGCCAGCATTTCGCCCAACAATGCCTTGACTGCTTTCGGGTAATCCTGATGCGTCTGCACTTGGCGCCAGGTCTCGGAAATCTCGACCAGTTCGCCGCGCACCGGCGCTTCTTCGAACATGAATTTTTGCAATGTGTCAGTCATTATCCAATCCGTTTCAAATGCGTTTTGAAGAACTGGCCGCGCTCGATGTAATTGCGGGTATTGCCATGCATGCGTGCCACGTCTTCGTCGCTCAAGGTTCGCACCGCTTTCGCCGGCGCGCCGATGATCAGGGAGTTGTCCGGGAATTCCCGCCCTTCTGTTACGAGTGCGCCTGCGCCGATCAGGCAATTCTTGCCGATTTTCGCGCCATTCAAGATCACCGCTTGAATACCCACCAGCGACCCGTCGCCGATTGTGCAACCGTGCAGCATCGCCTGATGGCCGACGGTCACATTCCTGCCGATAGTCAACGGATAACCCAGGTCCGTATGCAGCACACAACCCTCCTGTATATTGCTGTTCTCGCCGACCGTAATCAGCTCATTGTCGCCACGAATCGTGGCATCGAACCACACACTGGCATAGCCTTCGATTTTCACCTTGCCGATAACGTTGGCGGAGTCGGTAATATATGCCGACAGGTCGATTTCGGGCGTGTGTTCGCCCAATTGGTAGATAGCCATGGATTTCCAGATTGATTTGTTGGTGGGACGAGTACTGCAGCGTTTGACTCGGTCCCGCTATATTAAGTACCCATGCAAAATAAAGTGTGAGTGTCTGCGGCACTGGCCGGCGCGCTGCGGCGTTGGCCTCCCCTAGCAGTGCTCGCACTGCGTCGGGTCGGCCGCCTTGCATCGCATCCGGCCAGCACCGCATCCATCTCACACTTTATTTTGCATGGGTACTTAAATTTTTTACCCCTCATTTTACCGCCGTCCGCATGAATGCACCGTTACCCCAGGATTTTGCTGCCGAACCAAACGAACTGCGCACCGCTGCATTGCACTGGCTGGCCGAAATTCAGCCGGCGATGAAGGTAAAGGGCGTCATCGCACTGGCACAGGCCTGGCTGGCCGATAATGTCGAGTTGTCAATAGATGCGGCGTTGACACCGCAGCGACCGATTCCCGGCCGTCCGTCTCGACCGGAACTGGTGCCGCCCTTGGCAGTCAGACATCGTTCAATGCGCACGGTTGAAGGCCGTGCAGCACTCATTCATGCATTGGCGCATATCGAATTCAACGCCATCAATCTCGCGCTTGATGCGATCTGGCGTTTCCCCGATATGCCGCGTGAATATTATGCGGACTGGATGCAGGTTGCGGCGGAAGAGGCGCTGCATTTCTCGCTGCTGTCGCAGCACTTGCAGACGCAAGGTTTTCAATATGGCGATTTCACTGCACATAATAGTTTGTGGGACATGGCCGAGAAAACGCAGGGCGATATTCTGGCCCGTATCGCCCTTGTGCCGCGCACGTTGGAGGCACGTGGCCTCGATGCATCGCCGCCGATGCGTGCCAAGCTGGCGCAGGCAGGCGACATCGCCGTTGCGGAAATTCTCGATATTATCCTGCGTGACGAGATCGGTCATGTCGCGATCGGCAATCGCTGGTTCGGCTGGCTATGCGAACAACGCGGCCTCGAACCGATAGCGACTTATGCTGCGCTGGCAGTGCAATACAAGGCGCCGCAATTGCGCGGGCCGTTTAATCTGGAAGCGCGCAGGGCAGCCGGGTTTAGTGAGTTGGAATTGGCCGAATTGGCCGCATTGGCACGGTGAAAATGAATGCAACCACGTTATTGTCCTTGGGGGCAGTAGTGCCGCAATCCCTTCCATTAAACAGACATGCATTGCACACTGCTTTAACCTAGATTCGGTAGTTGGACGGGTGCGAGTGTGCATTTTTCCGGTCCTCTGGCTAGGCGCGACGACGACGCGGACTGCATTCCGCTAGGAGGAGCAACGACGCCAGAGGGCCGGAAAAGT
>CAMLDH010000162.1 GCA_946478765.1 uncultured Oxalobacteraceae bacterium
CAGAGCGTCGACTTGTAAGGTCGGGACGGGGCGGGGCAGTTTCTGTACCATCCCACTATGATGAACGAAGCCTGTCGCGTTTACAACTTGTTTGTTTCGCAATCACTCAGGCTGAACAGTCACTTTAGAATATCGATTTACGCAACAACGCTCATTGACTCTCGATAAGCTTCTTGGTATTTGGCAACCGTCGCGCAAGCTTCTGGCGCATACGTTTTCACCGCCTTTGCCATGTTGGCGTACAGTGTACGCATGTGGTCACTTCTAACAGGCACTTCAAAGTTTTCCCGATTGGCTGCGGCAACGGCGATCGGGAAAGTCTCAACAAAGCTGTGGTAGCCGCTGAAGTTCATAAACGCCGCAATGCCAAGTCCAGCTGGAATCTGCAAGTCGGGGTTGCCGAAGAATTCCTTGCCAGATCTGTCGAGGCTGCCCATGGCTAACAGCATTACGACGGAACCAAGAGAGTGTGCACCGGCTGCGGGCTTGTCATTCTCCCAACTTGCCTTGGCTTGAGTACCATGAAGCACCCAGCGGCTGGTGCCGGTGCCGTGAGGGAACCTGTGCGATTTCAGGGAGGCAACTAGCCCGGTTTCGCGAAACGCAGAAGGCATTGCCTCTAAAGCGAATTCCGACAGCAAGCCAGGCCGCGACTGATCGGCAACTGGATCTCCGACTCGATTCATACCTTGACGGCCAAATTCTTTTTCCTGAGCTGCATAGGCATGGCGGAGCTTCTCGTCCTTGATCTGGGAGGCATAGTAGATACGGCCGAAACTTTCACCCACTTGTCGGCCATCGTCCAATAGTTTCACGTCAGCACGGCCGCCGAGCGATTCTCCCATAACGATTTGGTGCCCTCTCGGTTCGTGCCCGTGTCTCAGGCTGGTTAAAATTGTCGTGTGCCAAACTGGTTTGAACATAAGAAAGCAGTGTGCCGAAGCTGTCCGCTCCTATTGGCAGAATGGGTAAGATTGCCTGCCGGTTGACGGCGGCGTCGTTCTGGTCAACCAGCGATAGCGGCTCCCAGATGATTGCACCAAAGGCATTAAAAGCCCGCAATTTGGTCAGCAACGGCAGATGGTCGTTGTCTTTCGACGCTGTTGTCAATTGCTGTGTTAACCATACCTTGCCAGCATCTTGCAGCCAAGAGGCTCCCAGGGATTTGTCGAGACAGCGACCGACCTGGTCGGAACGAGGCGAAAATTGCGCCATCAATTTGGTGTCGAAAAATTCACGCAATGGTTGCTGCCTCCCTCCAAAAACAATCTCTGCCAAGCCCCGCCTCGGTCTCGTAGACAGAATGAATTACCTTACTCAACGACTCGGCATAACGATCAACGTGGCAAGTGCGGTGCCAATCTCAAAACAAGCGGCAGGGATGAAAGAAACATCCTTAGAGACACCGAATTTCTTTTGCAGTACTGAAATGGTATTTGGTGTTTGTCTGCTTGATTGAGGACTCTGTGCTTGCGCTTCCGTATTAATCTGCGGAGAGCTATCACTTGTCTGCACAACATTTGTTGGTTGTGTGAAAACTGAAGTGGGCTCTTCTTTTACTAAGCATTGCTGGATCTGATCAGGAGAAACGTGCGGACTGGAGACGTTCGAGCTCTGCCGTTGCCGCATATTATCGAACCTGGTTTTTTTAGTTAATGAACGATAGACCCTGTTCATTACCATGTAGGCATTTATATAAGCGACATCGGTCTCTTGAATTTGCTGCACATTCTCGTTCGCCTGCAGCTCAGGACGCCGTGCCATTTGCCGTTTCAGAATGCTGATGTGAGTGCCGACGCACCCCAGATATTCATTAAATGATCCGTCGGTCCGAACTATTTCTTTTCGGACAACTTAACATGTGCATGCGCCATGCGGCCTCCTTCCGAATACCTACTTCGTCCCCGCACTGCGTAAGTGAAGTACGGAGCAGAAAGCAACATAAAGTCAACCCGAATACAGAAGGCCTGACACCCATCCGGAAATTTTTGACCTACATCAAAGATGCGTTTTTCCGAAGTGCCTAGCATGATTGTGTGAGGTTTAATTCTTCTGATGACAGGAGCAAGGGGGGCGGAATCGTGTTCAAGACAATCCTCGTACCAACCGATGGCTCTCCGCTGTCCGATAAGGCGATCAACGCCGCTCTCGAATTCGCTCAGATCAGCGGCAGCAAGATCATCGGACTCTCGGTGGCGGAACCTTATCCGTTTACGCCACTGTATCAGGACGCTGGCGCAGCCGATGGCACGATCTACGAAGAAAAAATGCGTGAGGTGGCTCAGCTCCACGTGCAGAAGATTGTCGATGCCGCGAAAGAGGCGCATGTGCCTTGCGAGACAATCGTCACCCAATCTTTCAGTCCGTATGAGGAGATCCTCACGGCTGCGAAGAAATTCGGCTGTGATGTCATTTTCATGGCATCACATGGGCGCAAGGGGTTGAACAAACTTTTTGTCGGCAGTGAAACGCAGAAAGTGCTGGCCCATACGACTCTCCCGGTTCTGGTGTTCCGATAAGATAGTGCGACGAGGTATATGAGGCAGCACGAAATCTGGTCATCACAACTGGCATTGTGCATCCCCTCGATGGATGCTGTTAATCGCGATTTTCTGGAGAGTTTGGCGTAATTATCCGATCTGCCGGACAAGGAATTCGATAAAAACTTTTCGGCTTAGGTTGCGCAGGTAAAAGCCGATTTATATCGAAGTTATATCGAAGAACAATTGATGGAGACAATCTATTTTTCCGGCATTCGGAGCCGCCTTGAACAACGAGTGCTTAGCGCATTGCATCATGCCGAACTAGGCGTAATGGAAGGAGACATAGCGATCGGCCGCGAAGTCATCGCGCTGTTACCGCAATGGTTCGAGATCCATGTTTCCATCATGGATCGTGTGCTGGTCGCCGCGCTGCACATGGCGCGGGATGAAGCGTTACCGCCCCATATGTCTCCTTCCGTTTGACAATACGCTGACAGGCAGCGTTGCACGACGATTGCGCAGAGCGCAATACGCCACGACATGTTCATCCGGGTACCCAGCTACGCACCGGGCACTTGCTCCTCTCATGCCCTCTCCCATCCAACGCCCCCCTATGCCCGGCATTCAACTTGCACTTGACGCGTCCCAGAGTTGCGCTAGTTTGAATGAGGAGGGCGCGATTCACGAGTAGATCTGCACGCGCGCAGGAACAAAAAAGGAAGATCATGTTCAAAAATATTTTGGTACCGACCGATGGATCGGCATTGGCAGGTAAGGCAATTGATGCTGCAATTGCCTTCGCAAAAGTCAGTGGCGCTAGGATTGTTGCACTCTCCGTGGCAGAACCTTACCCATTTGCGCCGCTGGCAGAGAGTTCAATGACAATGGCCCCTGAAATTTATGATGCCAACATGAGAGAGCTGGCACAGCAGCACGTGCAAACAGTTCTCGAAACTGCGAGCAAAGGCAATGTGCAGTGTGAAACCGTTGTCAGACAGTCTTTCTATCCCTATGAGGAAATCATTGACGTCGCCAAGAAATACAATTGTGATGTCGTCTTCATGGCATCTCACGGGCGCAAAGGTTTGACCAGGTTATTTGCCGGTAGCGAAACACAAAGAATGTTGTTGCATTCGACGATCCCGGTCTTGGTGTTACGTTAAGTTTCATATCCGTTAAGGAGACGTCCATGCCACAAGCAATTTTGCCGTCCGAAATGTCCACGGGCGCGCCAGCAATGGATGAACTGCATCGAGATTTTCTTGAAGCCCTTATTGGATTGTCCTCAACGCCGGATAAGGAATTCGAGGCGCGCTATAGTGCTTTTGTAGCAAAGGCGGAACGCGCGTTTTCCACGGAAGAACAATGGATGGAAGAAATCGACTTCCCCATTATCAAAAGCCATCGCGAACAACATGCGCGCGTGCTGGGCGCTTTGCATCATGTTCATTCCCGGATAATGAAAGGCGATCTTGCAACGGGGCGCGAAGTGGTCGAGAAACTATTTCCACAATGGTTCGTCTTCCATATGTCGACAATGGATGTTACGTTGGCGGCCGCATTGAAGATGACGGACATTGGCATTACGCAGCCGGCTTCAGCACTACTTGCGCCGTATGCCGGCATGGCTCCGATTCCCTTTTGTACCGTATCCATAGACAACCCATCTGCAGTGCAAGGACAGGCTTAGCTTTTCAAGTTCTGCGTCGATGCTCTCTTCGGTAGCGACGGCGGCAAATCGAGATGCTTGATCAAATATTTGACTGCCTTGGCGGTATAGCGGGAACCATCGGCCGCCAGAAGAATTTTGATACATTTTCCAATCCAATTGCCGCGCTCGATTGCACTACGGTGCCGTCCGCACTTTCGGCAGCAGGACCCACATCATCCCGCGTTGTTTCATCTTGCCCGCTTTTTCCCCCGCCGCAGCGCCAAAGCCCCAGAAATAATCGGCACGCACGGCATTCCGAATGGCACCGCCGGTATCTTGCGCCAGCATCAAGCGCCTTAATGCAGCATCGCTGCCGGGCTGGGTGGTCGCGATGAATACCGGCGCACCCAGCGGGATGAACTGCGCATCGACCGCAATCGAACGCTCCGGCGTCAACGGCACGCCGAGTGCGCCTTTCGGCCCTTTTTTCGGGTCGGTCACTTTCTCTTCCTTGAAGAATACATAGCTGGGATTGGCGTTCAATAACTCTTGCTGGCGCGCCGGATGCGCGATGTACCAGGTCTTGATCGATTGCGCCGACGCTTGGTCGAGTGTCAGTTCGCCTTTGTCAACCAGATAGCGGCCGATCGACCTATATGGATAGCCGTTTTGATCGGCGTAGGCGACGCGCACGGTTTCTTTCTCATCGGCCAGTTGCACGCGGCCGGAGCCTTGCACTTGCAGGAAGAACGCTTCGATCGGATCGTCGACCCACACCAATTCCTTTCCGACCAGCGCGCCGGATTGTTCCAGTTCGGCGCGCGACAGGTAGGGCACGACTTTTTTACCCACCACGCGGCCGCGCAAGCGCATGCCTTTCAAATCGGGATAAATGCCGGTCAGATCAATGGTCAGCAAATCGTCCGGTGCGCGATAGAGCGGTGTCTGAAACGCGCCGCTGCGTTTGCGCGCGCCATGCAGCAAGGGCTCATAATACCCGGTCACCAGACCGTTATCGGAGCCGTCCGGATTGACTACATGGTGCGGGACAAAAAACGCTTCAAAAAAGCTGCGGACCGCCTTCGCATCGCTGGCATCGACTTCGCGCGCGATGGTGCAGGGTTCTTTCCAGTCAGCCTTTTTAATCAATACGTCACATGAATTGACAAAGGCCGGCCACGCCTCGCGCAAATCATCGCCTTCCCATCCGGGCAATGCGGCAAAGGTGGCGGGCTGCAATACTTCAACCGGCTTGGTAACCGGCGGAGCCGGTGTGACTGGCGGCTTTTCCGGTGTGATTGTGGTGCATGCCGCGATGCCGAATACGACGATGGCAGTGGATGCGAGTAAACTTAGACGTTTGATTGACATGGGGATTCTGGTATGTGGCTATTGATGCTTGAGGCCGGCATGGCGCTGTTTCTGTTGGTCTTCATTGTTTGGTGGACCATGTTTTCGGGACGAAAACCCGATCATCATCCACGCAGGACGCCGCCGTCCGAGGACGATGCGCAGGGTTGACGCCAGTTGTGTGGGGCAGCAGCGTATGCAGTGGAGCCCCCACTTGCGCGGTCCGCGCTGCCCCGCATTTGTAGTGTTGAGGACAGCGTAATTCGGCGCACGGCGGCGCCTCATAAACTCTGTCCCGCAAATAATTTTAAATATTTAATGCAGCGTGCGCGGCAGCGACAACACGAACTCGGGTATTTGCACTTCGAATTGTTCGCCATCTTCCGCAACGCAAAAATATTTTCCTGTCATCGAACCTTGCGGCGTCTTCAGCGCACAGCCGCTGGTGTACTCGAACTGTTCTCCCGTTTGCAGCAGCGGCTGATGGCCGACCACGCCCAGGCCGCGCACTTCTTCGACGTGGTTATTCGCATCGGTGATGATCCATTGGCGCGAAATCAGTTGCGCTGCGATCTGCCCCGTATTCTTGATCGTGATGGCGTAGGCAAAGACATAATGCGAACGTTCGGGATCGGACTGCTCCTCCAGATACTGCGTCCTGACGGTCACGGTTAATTCATATGCTGCCATGGTGAATCCTTTATTGTTCATGCATTGCAAGAGCATAGCGCCCGATTGCACACCAAATCTTGTAATGCTGCAAGGTGTTGCCGGTAATCGACGGGTTAAAATAGCGCATCTTCTTCAAATTAACTGCCATGCCAACCTACCGTATCGCTCCCAGCATCCTGTCCGCCGACTTCGCCCGTCTGGGTGAAGAAGTCCGCAATGTCGTGACCGCCGGTGCCGACATTATCCACTTCGACGTGATGGACAACCATTATGTTCCAAATCTGACCATAGGACCGCTGGTGTGCCAGGCGATCCGACCGCATGTGCAGGTGCCGATCGACGTGCATCTGATGGTCAAGCCGGTCGACCGTATCATCCCGGATTTTGCGAAAGCCGGCGCCGATATCATCAGCTTCCATCCGGAGGCATCCGAACATATCGATCGCACGCTGCAATTGATCCTCGATAACGGCTGCAAGGCTGGCCTGGTATTCAATCCCGCCACGCCGTTGCATTATCTGGAACACGTGATGGACAAGCTCGACCTGATCCTGATCATGTCGGTCAATCCGGGCTTTGGCGGCCAGTCGTTCATCCCCGAAGCGTTGAAGAAAATCGCGGCCGTGCGCAAGATGATCGACCAATCGGGCCGCGCCATCATGCTGGAAGTCGATGGCGGCATCAAGGTCGACAATATCGCGCAAGCGGCGCAGGCCGGCGCCGATACGTTTGTCGCGGGTTCGGCGATCTTTGGCAAACCGGACTACCAGGCGGTGATCGACGCGATGCGGGCCGAACTCGCACGATAAGCATCCTGCAGCTCCGGCGCAAGCCGGCCTCCCGTTAGCCCCAACGATATTGCGTCCCGGCTTGCCGGGGCGACCAGCCCACGAGAATCCGTTCCATGCTCACCAATATCAAAGCCGCCATCATCGATCTCGATGGCACCATGCTCGACACCGCGCCGGATTTTCATTATGCAGTCAATCGTATGCGCACCGAGCTGGATCTGGCGCCGCTCGATATCGCGTCGATCAAGAATTTCGTCGGCAAGGGGACCGAAAACCTGATGCGACGCGTGCTCGCGGTCGATTTCAATGCGGCAGACGTGGAGCGGCACTTCGAACATGCGATGACCTCCTATCTGCAGCATTACCTGTCGATCAATGGCGATTACACTGCGATCTATCCGGGCGTCATCGACGGGCTCGACGCATTGCAAGCAAAGGGATTGCGACTGGCATGCGTGACCAACAAACCCATCGCATTTGCCGCTCCGCTACTGGAAATGAAGGGATTGGCCCGTTATTTTGAGGTGATTTATGGCGGTGATTCGCTGCCAAAGAAAAAACCCGATCCCTATCCGTTACTGCAGGTATGCGCGGATTTCGGGCTGCAACCACAGCAAGTCGTTGCCATCGGCGATTCTTCCAATGATGCACAAGCAGCGCGCGCGGCCGGTTGCCGCGTATTGAACGTACCGTACGGTTACAATCATGGAGAATCTATACAAAACGTCGATTCGGATGGTATAGTTCAAACGCTGCTTCAGGCGGCTCACCTCATTTCTGCGTAATCTGAACACATAATGTTTCTCGACAAAAAACGTAACGTCACATCGCTCGGCGCCCTTGAGGCCTGGCTATGGCGACGCTGGCAATCCTGGGCTGAATAAATCCCCCGATTACGGCCGGTCGTTTTTGCATGATTGGCAACGTTTTTTTGCACTATCACCCCGCTATTGCTCGCTCGTCCTACAATAGCGCCCGGAGAGAAACATGACTGAACTCGAATTCAAATCGCTGGCCACGCAAGGCTACAACCGCATCCCGTTGATCGCCGAAGCCTTCGCCGATCTCGAAACCCCGCTGTCGCTGTACCTGAAGCTCGCGCAAACCCAGAACGCCGGCAAGAATACCTTCCTGCTCGAATCTGTCGTGGGCGGCGAACGTTTCGGGCGCTACTCGTTCATCGGCTTGCCTGCATCGACGCTGATGCGCAGTTTCGGCACCAAAACCGAAGTGGTGAGAAACGGCGCGATCGTTGAACAG
>CAMLDH010000163.1 GCA_946478765.1 uncultured Oxalobacteraceae bacterium
GTGCGCGCATACAGCCTGCATGCGAACTGCTATATCGCCAAGCCGGTCGATTTTGCGCAATTCAACAAGATTGTGCGATCTATCAAGGAATTTTGGCTCAGCATTGTGACGTTACCACCCAAGTGATGATCGAATCCCGCAATTTTCTTTGGTCGACCTGCTGTTCCTGGATGTCCCTGCACGCAACATGGCAAGCGGCTCAGGGAACTCCGTACGGTATACGGAATCTTCCTACAACGGTTCAGTGCAGGCTTGCATATGAATGGCAGCTTGGATATGAATAGCAAGATGGATGCCACTAAGAAAAGTTCTTTCTTCGGAAGAATCGTGTTGTCGGTTGCTGCTATTTTGGGGGTGGTTATCGGCAATGCGTGGGCCAGCGATGCGAAAGACCGATGGGGCAATGAATGCGATTTCGACGCGAAGTCCGCTACCCCAAGGAATTCGCCCAGTCTTCCGACGGCGCCAGCTTCGTCGCTACCGCGATGGCTGCGGCCTATCATGCAACTCTCGGGATCGGCGATAGTGGACATGTACTCGACTTCAAATATGTCGCGATGGACGGTAGCGGCGCCGGCATCGACGGTGTTCCCAGGGGGGGAATTCAGTTCGAACGGCACGCTCAAGTTCGACGCGACTGTGACTCGCGCGGATTCTTCTGCAAGCAACGGGCGTGGCGGTTGGGGGCTGTCGGTGACCTACAAGCAGAATAAGCTCGTGGGCGGTGAAAATGCATTGGCGCTGCAATACGGTATTGGTCCCATGCTGAGTGAAAGCTGGGTGTAGATCGCGGATTGCTTTTCGCCAAATCGGCCATTTCTCACCAGCCGCCACGTGCATCCATACTGTCATATCGCCGGTGCAACCGATTTTAAGATCGTGTGACTTGTTGAGGACTTTTGTCGCATCAGACACTATCCCAAAATAATGTGATGAACGATATCCGAATCAAGATCATGTTGATTGAAGATAGCCCCGGCGACGCGCGGTTGATCGAGCATATGCTGGCGCAGGCGCAAGGATTGGCATTCGAATTGACCTGGTTCGACAACCTCACCGATGGGGTTGCATATCTGCAAACCAAACCGACGGATGTGCTGTTGCTCGATCTGGGGCTGCCGGAAAGCACTGGATTGGCTACCTTGCAAAGATTGTTGGCACGCGTGCCGACAGTGCCGACACTTGTCGTGTTGAGCGGCCTGAGCGATGAGAATATTGCCGTTCAGGCTGTGCAGTGCGGTGCGCAGGACTACCTGGTCAAAGGACAGGTGGACACTCCCCTATTGGTGCGCGCGATTCGTTACGCTATCGAGCGCAGCCAAGCCAAGCAAGCGTTGCGGCAGGCGTATGACGAATTGGAGCACCGTGTCGTGGAGCGCACGGCTGAATTGGCGAACACGATCAAGGCCTTGCATGCGGAAATCGCGGAACGCAAGCAAGCGGAAGAGCGCATCCGCTACATGGCGCACTATGATGCGCTGACCGGGTTGCCCAACCGCGAACTATTGCAGGACCGCATAACGCAGGCGATCGCGTACGCCCACCGTAATTACACGCAGGTGGCGGTGCTCTTTGTTGACCTCGATTATTTCAAACATATCAACGATTCACTGGGACACAAGATCGGCGATCATCTTCTGCAAATGGTTGCGGGGCGCTTGCAGGAATGTCTGCGTGAAGGAGATAGCGTCGCCCGCCCCGGCGGGGATGAGTACGTGTTATGCCTTCCCTTGCTGACAGGCGTTGGCGACGCGGCTCTCGTGGCGCAAAGGGCGCTGGACACCGTGGACCAGCCTTTCGTCGTGGAAGGAAACGAATTGCATGCAAGCGCCAGCATCGGCATCAGTATCTACCCGAACGATGGCGCAGATGTCGGAACCTTGATGCGCGCTGCCGACACGGCAATGAATCATGCCAAGGAACGCGGGCGGGGAAACTACCAGTTTTTCACGCAAGCACTCAACAATGCGGCGCAGCAGAGGCTGGCCTTGGAAAGCAAATTGCGGCAGGCATTGGCGAAAGACGAATTCGAATTGCACTATCAGCCGCAGGTGGACATGGCGAGCGGCGCCATATTCTCAGGCGAAGCCTTGCTGCGCTGGCGCCAGCCGGGAAAAGCGCCGATTTCATGCGGCGGCCTCATTTCCATCGCTGAAGAAACCGGCTTGATACTGTCCATTGGCGAGTGGGTATTGCGCAAGGCGTGCCGCCAGCTCAAGCAATGGCAAGATGCCGGCCATCCGGAATTGCGCATCGCGGTCAATCTGTCGCCGCGCCAGTTTTACCAGCCGCACTTCCTCGACATGATCGTAGATATCCTTGATGAAACGGGATTGGCTGCGACCACGCTTGACCTGGAAATCACCGAGGGCCTCCTGCTGCAACGCAACGATGATATTGTCGACATGCTGAATCAGCTCAGTGGCATGGGGATACAACTGTCGGTGGATGATTTCGGGACCGGATATTCCAGCCTCGCGTATTTGCAGCGCTTCCCCGTGCATGCGCTCAAGATCGACCAGTCGTTTGTACGCGACATCGGCCGTGACCGGAATGCCACCGCACTGGTCACGGCGATCATCGCCATGGCGAACAGCCTGCACATGAAGGTGCTGGCGGAAGGCGTGGAAACCACGCAGCAGATTGCCTTCCTGATGTCGCATGGCTGCTCTTCCGCGCAAGGATTCTATTACAGCGAAGCGGTGACGGCAGAGGCATTTTTCAAGTTGCTGGACAAATAAGGAAACAAGAAATGACTTAGGACCCGCGCAGCAATAAGTTAGGCAATTTTGCTGGCCGTACCGGGCGCACTGCCGCGTTGTCCGCCGCTAGCAGTGCTCGCACTGCGTCGCGCCGTACGCCTTGCATTGCATCCCGCTACGGCCGCCAAATTACCTAACTTATTGCTGCGCGGGCCCTTATTGCTGCGCGGGATCTCGGTCTGGATGCGCACCGGCCGCACCTCGATAGCGCCGAATCAAATGCAGAATATCCAGCGGGGCGCTAACCAGTTCATCCGCGCCCCACGTTTCCGGCTCCGCATGACCGCAATAGCCCCACGCCGCCGCAATGGTCGACATGCCCGCCGCACGACCGGCCTGCATGTCGCGCAAATCGTCGCCGACATACCAGCAATCCTGCGGCGCCAATCCAAGGCGACGCACGGCTTCCAGCAATGGCGCCGGATGCGGTTTTGCATGCGCTGTCGTGTCGCCGGAGATGACGCACGCTGCGTCGTGCAAACCACCGATCTGCTGCACCAAGGGGACGGTGAAACACGCGGCCTTGTTGGTCACGATGCCCCACAGCAAATCGTAGTCACGCAGGCCGACCAGCAACGCCGGGATGCCATCGAACAAACGACTCTCCACCGCAAGCGCTTCAGCATAATTTGCAAGAAAGCCGACGCGCAAATCTTCGTAGCCTTCTTCCCCCGGCTTGAGTCCGAATGCGGCGCCGATCAAGCCGCGTGCGCCGGCCGAGGCGAACGGGCGCAGTAATGCGTACGGTGTCGGCGCCAAGTCGCGTGCCGCACGCAATCGGTTCAACGCGCCGGCCAAATCGGGTGCGGTATCGGCGAGTGTGCCGTCGAGGTCGAACAAGATGGCGCGCGGTCTGGTCAGGGGCATGTGATTGTTGGCTTGATGATTTTGCCGGCAAGCCTCGCAACAAGAATGCCGCTGCGAGACCTGCCGTGCTGGATGAGTTCAGATGGCGCGCGTGCAGGCAACCAGGTAATTGACGCTGGTATCCTGATTCAGCGAATAAATTTTCGTGAGCGGGTTGTAACCCATGCCCTTCAGCATGTCGACGGTCATGCCGGCATTGCGGATGAATTGCGACAATTCGGCGGGCGTGATGAACTTTGCATAATCATGCGTGCCCTTCGGCAGCAGGCGCAGCAAATACTCCGCGCCAATGACCGCGAACAAATACGACTTCGGGTTGCGGTTCAGTGTCGAGAAAAATACATGGCCGCCGGGTTTGACCAGCGTCGCGCAGGCTTGCACGACGGCGGCAGGATCGGGCACGTGTTCCAGCATTTCCATGCAGGTCACGACATCGTAGCGCCCCGGCTCGCGCGCTGCCAAGTCTTCCGCAGCCACCATCTCATAGCGCACCTGCACACCCGATTCCAGGCTATGCAGGTCGGCGATCTTCAACGCCTTTTCGGACAGATCGATGCCGGTAACATTGGCCCCCTTTTTTGCCATCGATTCGGCCAGGATACCGCCGCCGCAGCCGATGTCGGCCACGGTCTTGCCGGCGAGCGGCACGCGCGCATTGATCCACTCCAGCCGCAGCGGATTGATTTCATGTAGCGGACGGAACTCGGAAGTGGGATCCCACCAACGGTGGGCCAGGTCGCTGAATTTTTGCAGTTCTAATGGATCGGCATTCATAGGACGAATGATAGCGGAAAGCGGGCATAAAAAAACCCCGCAAGAGCGGGGTTTTGGATTTGCAGAAATCAATTACTTGGTGCGGGTACCGACCACTTCGATTTCTACGCGGCGGTTCTTGGCGCGGCCGGCGGCAGTCTTGTTGTCGGCGATCGGCTGTTTCTCGCCTTTGCCTTCGGTGTAGACGCGGTTCGCTTCGATGCCTTTGGAAACCAGGTAGCCCTTGACTGCCTCAGCGCGGCGTACCGACAGTTTCTGGTTGTACGCATCGGCGCCGACGGAGTCGGTATGGCCAACTGCGATCACCACTTCCAGATTCATGCCTTGCAGTTTCGATGCCAGATCGTCCAGTTTGGCCTTGCCGTCAGGTTTCAGCGTTGCTTTGTCGAAGTCGAAGAAAGTATCGGCAGCGAACGTCACTTTTTCAGAAACCGGGGCAGGGGCCGGTGCGGGAGCAGGGGCCGGTGCTGGTGCTGGTGCGGGAGCAGGCGGTGCGACTTCCACTGCTTTTGCAACAACACCGTCGCAACCGACGACGGTTGCGTCAGCGGGAGTCCAGTAGCCGGTATGCACACACAGGCCAGCGCCGCTACGCACGACGTCGCCGCGGACGTCCTGCGCGTAAGCGCCAGGTGGTGTTGCTTTACCGTTTTCCTGAGCAGATGCGGAAAATGCAACGACTGCGGACGCAGCGAAGACGAGTTTTGCTAATTTATTCATGTTTCTCCTCTCGGTTGAGATGTCCGCAGATAAACTGCGCACCAAATATTCACTACATTAAAAATAGACAACATTAGAAATTGGATAATACCACGGGCTATAACGCTCGCCGATGCTTCTTACTTATTGGTTGGCAACAAGCTAATTATTATTCATTTTGCCATAGGCCGTTACGGCCGCGGAGCTTGCCAAATCGTCCAGCATATGTTTTTGATGGATTGTCGTTTTTTTGCAACGAATTCTTATAAAAAACAGATTCGATCAAAAAAGTGCTGGACAAGTTTGCAGTGTTTTTGGGTAACGTGCGTCAACTTGGGAGTGTGCCCATTCCTTATCGTGCGATGCCGCGTGCTTCGATCACGACCCGGCGATTGGGGGCGAGGCATTCGATCAGCTTCTTGTGCGCCAGTTTGTCGCCGCAAGATTTCACGGCCTGCATTTTGCTCATGCCCAGGGTGTCGATTGGCGTCGAGACACCCTTGCCGGTCAGATAAGCGGCGACCGCTTCCGCCCGTTTGTCGGAGAGTTTTTGATTGTATTGTTGTGAGCCGAGACGATCGGTGTGACCGGTGACGATAACGATATCGACTTTGCCGCAAGCCGCAAGCTGGCCGAGCACTTCACGGTCGATGCGCTTTTTTGCGGCTCCGGTCAATACCGATTGGTTGAACGCGAAAGTCTGATCGTTCTCCAGCGTGACGGCGAAGTCGCAGCGTTTCGGCGCGACCGGTGCAGCCGGCACGTGGGCGGCGACCGGAGGCGGCATGACAATCGCGGGCGCGGTCGGCTTGACAACCGGGGGCGTCAGTTCGCCATCGCAGCCCGGCACCGCATCGGTCGGTGTCCAGTAGTCGGTACGCCAGCACAGTCCGAACGGACTGCGGGCAATGGTGCCGCGGCCGTCCTGCATGTAGGCGCTGGTGTCTGGGTTGGCTTGGATATTGGGCGCGGTTTGGGCGAGTGCGCCAGCAGTCGCTGCGCCAATGACGAGTCCGAGAGTCAGTTTGTTGAACATTTGGTCTTCTCTTTTGGTCTTCTCTAGTGAATATTTTGTGGCAAAAAGCATTGCGAAGCATTCAGGCAGCATTTAAGCATATTTCTCTGTAAAAAACGTTCATTTTGCAACCCGCGTTTTGCGCTTGGGCTGCTGGCCGGAAAAGCGCCGTGGTCAGGGTTGGCCCGCATGTTAAAATCATGCGTTTAGCGCATCTCCCGTAATCGTTTCGCCGATGCGTAGATGATAAGTCAACCCGAAATAAACGCCAGTCACCCCCCGCCAATGGATCAATTCGCTAAAGAAACAATACCGATTTCCCTCGAAGAAGAGATGCGCAAGAGCTACCTCGATTACGCGATGAGCGTAATCGTAGGCCGTGCCTTGCCGGATGTTCGCGATGGCTTGAAACCGGTGCACCGCCGCGTTCTGTTCGCGATGCACGAAATGAACAATGTGTGGAACCGTCCATACGTGAAATGCGCGCGCGTCGTCGGCGAGACCATGGGTAAATACCACCCGCACGGCGATCAGTCGATTTACGACACGCTGGTGCGCATGGCGCAGCCGTTTTCGCTGCGTTACATGTTGGTGGATGGGCAGGGTAACTTCGGTTCGGTCGACGGCGACAACGCCGCGGCGATGCGTTACACCGAGTGCCGGCTGGACAAGATCGCCAGCGAGATCCTGGCCGACATCGAAAAGGACACGGTCGATTTCGTGCCCAACTACGACGGCAAGGAAAAAGAGCCGTCGGTGTTGCCGACCCGGATTCCGAACCTGCTGATCAACGGCGCATCCGGTATCGCGGTTGGCATGGCGACCAACATCCCGCCGCACAATATTACCGAGGTGATCGACGGTGCGCTGCATGTGTTGCGCAACAGTCAGTGCACGATCGATGAGCTGATCGAAATCATTCCTGCGCCGGACTTCCCAACCGCCGGCATCATTTATGGCGTATCGGGCGTGCGCGACGGTTACCGCACCGGCCGCGGCCGCGTCGTGATGCGCGCCAAGACGCATTTCGAGGAATACGGCAGAGAAGGCCGTACCGCGATCATCGTCGATGAGTTGCCATACCAGGTGAACAAGAAGTCGCTGCTGGAACGCATCGCCGAACTGGTGCGCGACAAGAAACTCGACGGCATTTCCGACATTCGCGATGAGTCCGACAAGTCCGGCATGCGCGTCGTGATCGAATTGAAGCGCGGCGAAGTCGCGGAAGTCGTGCTCAATAATCTGTACAAGCAAACCCAGTTGCAAGACACGTTCGGCATGAACATGGTCGCGCTGGTGGACGGCCAGCCGAAGCTGCTGAACCTGAAGCAGATGCTGGAATGCTTCCTGTCGCACCGCCGCGAAGTCGTCACGCGCCGCACCGTGTTCGAATTGCGCAAGGCGCGCGAGCGCGGTCACGTGCTGGAAGGCCTGGCCGTCGCACTGGCGAACATCGACGATTTCATTGCGATCATCAAAGCGGCGCCGACACCGCCGATCGCAAAAACCGAATTGATGGCGCGCGCATGGGATTCGTCCGTGGTGCGCGAAATGCTGGCGCGTACCGGCGAAGAAAGTGTCGGCGGCATCGACGCATTCCGTCCGGAGAATCTGCCCAAGCATTACGGTATCCAGTCTGACGGATTGTATAAATTGTCCGACGATCAGGCGCAGGAAATCCTGCAGATGCGCTTGCAACGCTTGACCGGTCTGGAACAAGACAAGATCGTCAATGAGTATAAAGAAGTGATGGCGCAGATCGCCGACCTGCTGGACATCCTGTTCCGGCCGGAACGCGTCACCGCCATCATCACCGATGAATTGACAGCAGCCAAGAACGAATACGGCATCGGCGCAAAAGACGTGCGCCGTTCGCAGATCGAACTGAATGCGACCGACCTCGGCACCGAAGACCTGATCACGCCGCAAGACATGGTGGTCACCCTGTCGCACACCGGTTACATGAAGTCGCAACCGGTCTCCGAATACCGTGCGCAAAAGCGCGGCGGCCGCGGCAAGCAGGCGATGGCGACCAAGGAAGACGACTGGATCGACCAGTTGTTCATCGCCAATACGCACGATTACA
>CAMLDH010000164.1 GCA_946478765.1 uncultured Oxalobacteraceae bacterium
GCGCTTCATTTTCGTCACGCCGTCGCACCAGTATCCGCTCGGGCCCGTGATGAGCCTGTCGCGCCGGCGCATGCTGCTCGAATACGCGGCCGCGCATAACGCATGGATCATGGAAGACGATTACGACAGCGAGTTCCGCTACAACAGCCGGCCGCTGGCATCGCTGCAGGGCATGGATGCCTATGACCGGGTGCTGTATCTGGGGTCGTTTTCCAAGACGCTGTTTCCCGGATTGCGTATCGGCTTCCTGGTGGCGCCGCCGGCGCTCGCGGCATCGTTTGCGACCGGGCTGGCGGAGTTGTATCGCGGCGGTCAGTTGTTGACGCAAGCGGTGTTGGCGGATTTCATGACGGAGGGGCATTTCGCGTCGCATATCCGGCGCATGCGGATGCTGTATGCGCAGCGGCTGCAGCTGTTGCAGAAGGCGATCGCCGACAACTTCGGCGGCGCGATGGCGATCTCGGGCGGCGACGCCGGCCTGCATTTGACGCTCGGCTTGCCGGACGACTGCGATGATGTCGCGATCAGCCGCGCGGCGCTGGCCGAAGGCATCATCGCGCGGCCGCTGTCGCGCTATTACATGAAGGCGGCGACGGCGCGGCGCGGCTTGATCCTGGGGTACGCGTGCGTGCCGGATGCGCTGATAGGGCCGACCTTTGATCGGTTGGCGAAAATCATTGTGAATGCTTGCCTTCAAGGCGTAACAGACAGCAGCAGCGTGACATGCCAACCACGATAATGCCCATGCACCCAATTCAAAAACGCTTGAAAGTCTTCGGCGCGTTGGTGCAATCGCATCTGAAACACGCGGTGGCCGGTAACGAGATTCATCGTGCCAAATACCACCTGCTTGGCATTCCAGCCACTCAACAACACCTGCGCTGGCCGGCCGCGCGGCGACCACATCGCCCGCAGCGGCGGAAACAGCAGCAAATCCGTTTCATCCTCGGCCAGCAACACACTGCGCTCTGGCAAGCCACTGACGGTGCGGCGAATTTGGCGTTTTTTTCTCTCGCTCGGGATCGGGAGCAAGCACATAGCGCGGCCGTTTCCAGACATAGTTCAGCCGATGCAAACCGCGGCGTATGGTGGAATCGGAATCATACCTGCCTGTACCATGCCATAGCTGCTCCTGCGGCAGCGGAACAGTACCGGTGTGTCCGGAATTCGGCTTTTTCACTCTGGAATGAGGTCACCGGTGTAGAGAGTATTCAATAATCGCCGCCTGATTGTCGCTTCATCGCGCCTATTTGGTTCGCTTTCCCCACTGCCGCCTTTACGTCCCAACAAGTTGACAATGCCGTCTCTACCGCCAAGCTTTTGATAAAAGCGAAAAACTCATCTTGAAAGGGCTGAGCTTATGACGTCAAATTTATGACGTCAAATTCCTGCGCCAATTCTGACAACATCTTGTCGCGCTTTGACCTTCCTTGACCTCCCGCCAGCGCGCCGTGGAATTACCCATAAAAGAATAAATTGATCATTGGAATTGTTATCTATAGAATTGATGTTTCGGCAACATTGGGGGCTCTACGCCTCCCTCGACTCACGTCCGGAGTTTCGGGCGTGTGGCGTTAGAGTACTGGCGCCGATCAAAGCACTGAGAGCAAATTAATCAATAAAAAGGAAAATAGACATGAATCACACAGTTTTAGTGCGCATAGCACCAAATGAAGGAAACCTCGAGGGGGACGTTGATGTGCCCCTCGCCCATGTTGCTGGAAAAGATTTAAGACGCCAACTACCAAAAGAGATGTTTGAGCGGAAGCCGGCCCTGTTTTTAGCGAAGTATTTCTTCGCCATGGGTTTAATAGTTGCGGCCACTGCCGGAATAATTTTGCTCCAGACTATTCCGGCAATCGTATTAGGAATACTGGTCAACGGACTCATGTTTGCTCACCTCATCGAGCTCCAGCACGAATGCATGCACGGCCACGCGTTTCGATCTCCAGCGCTTAATCGCTTCTTTGGCGTCGCCTGCGGCACTTTCATAATGAGCTCGCATTCTCATTATCGCTACGATCATTTACGTCATCATGCGTATCTAGGAACGGACCGCAATATTGAGCATTTTGATTATCGTTTCCAAAATCTTGACTCCGTTTTCGGGTTCGCGCGCGCTTTCTTTGATCTGAGCCGTTATAAGCGAGTGGCACGTATCTTGTGGTGCGCATTTACTGGGAAAATGGTTCCTGGAGTAGACAAGGAAAATTACAGCCGAGATATTAAGCAGGAGTATCTACTGTATTTGACATTGCTGATCCTGAGCGTCGCTTATTCTGTTCACGCAGAATCGTCTATCGCTGCATTGGCATGGTGGATCCCGGCTCTGCTCGTAGCAGAAGGTGTGCACTTCATGATTGAAATGCCAGAGCACTTCGGCCTGAATACGCAAACTGAACCAAACGTACTCTCCAATACCAGAACCATACGCACGTCGAAGCTTGTGCATTGGTTCGTCAACGGCAACGACTTGCATACGGCGCACCACTACCACCACGGCGTCCCCATGTGCAATGTGCGCCGCTTACATCAACTTATCGAATCCAAAATTGTTGTTGTGGATCGTTCATATCGCTCGCTCTATCGCAATATTTTGGCGGGCCGCGTGAAGCACCAGCAATCTGCAACCTGCATGGTTCGGTAAAGCGCGAAAGTGAAATTGAAATGCGCCTTTTGCGGGGCTTGGAGAGCATGTGACCAGTGAACCCCAGCCTGAGACCATCAGTGAGGGAAGCTCGCCTTTAGATTTAGACAAAGGTCGGTATCGCGAAGTGGCTCCGATTCCAGGGCGCATGCACACGGAACCGTTGTGAAAAGCCCTCAAGCGTACTTTTGACCTATCCCATATAAATTTGCAACGCGGTTCAACGGCGAACTTGATAATGGCTGCTTTGCCGATGAAGAGCCGAATCGCCTTACATAATTGAAGCAGCCCAAACATTGGAGCAGTAACAAATGAGTATTTCTGAATTTGATACATTAGAATTTCACGAGAAGCTTGGCCACTTTTATTCGAACTGGTATAGCGATATCGTCAATGTCGATAGAATTCCCCATTCACCCAGCGATATTGAAGTCCACCAGAAGATGGAAAATGCCTGGAATGCTCACGAAGAGCGCAAGGCGATGGAGTATGGTCTGCCTACATCATCAGCGCATTTCGAGGAGTGGTGGAGAGCGCTGGGAAAAATGCATGAGGAAGCCGTTAAGCCCTTCTTTAATTTTATCGAACGGGAGGCGACTCTCGAGCAGATTGCTTATTTTGTCTGTCTTGATGACAAGGTTGACGGACACTTCGACGACCTGATCGCATATGCGCAAATTGGCCTCAAAGGGCCTATGCGTATGGTGATAGCCGAAAACTACTGGGATGAAATGGGCCGAGGAGATCCCTCAAAAATTCATACCGCAATGTTCTCTGTATCGACAGAGAAAATGCTCTCCATTCTGGGACGCAATGACGTTAATCTGGATGGGCAGATTCCGGTAGAGGCCTATAAGAACGGTAACATTCTCCAAATGTACGCTGCCCGACGGCATTGGGTCGGAAGACTATATGGCGCGTTGAGTATCCTTGAGTTCACCGCATCACCAAGGTTCCTGGCTACTGCAAACGGATTGAGGCGACTCGACATCGAAAGCCGATATATCGAATATTTTCAATCGCACGTCAGCTTTGACGAAGATCATGGAGAAGATCTGCTCATTGATCTCTTGATGCCGGCAGCGAAGCAGAGTCCTGCATTCATGAGAGAGGCCGCTACTGGCGCGGTTATCCGCTATCAAATTGCGGCGGGCTATTACGATACACTGTACGAAATAATCAGAACTTTAAAATAGCAAACAACGGCAGCAAGTGGGAAGCTGATGGGGCGAGTGAGTTTTGCTTGCCTTTTGCGCTCATTACGCGCTATATAGAAATTTTATCGTGTTTTCAAAAAACAATTGAAACACGCTACCACTTCATATGGCTAATCAAGGGGCATTAATTGGAACAGCGGAGACAGATGAACATGTTGGCACAAATCGGGAAACGTTCGGGAATGCTTAGCATTGCCTGCGCGATTGGCTTTACGGTCTTAATGTGGGCTTCCGCTTTTCCGGCAATTCGAATTGCCTTGACCTCGTTCAGTCCTAGCGAACTTGCCTTTTTACGCTTTGCGGTGGCGTCCTCAGTGCTAGGGGTATATTGGGCGATCACTCGGCCATTGTTGCCAAGCGGTTGGGAGCTGTTGCGTGTCGCAATTGCTGGAGGCTTGGGCATTTCTCTTTACAACTTGGCTTTAAATGAGGGAGAAATTTTAGTGAGCGCCGGCACTGCCAGCCTCCTCATGAGCATCGGTCCAGTGTTCGCAGCAATATTGGGTGTGGTGTTTTCAGGAGAGCGTCTAACTCGCTGGGGAATCGCTGGCGTCGCTGTAAGCTTCGCAGGGGTCGAGTTAATCGCGCTATTCGATTCCGGCCAATTCACCTTCAATCGTGGTGCGCTGCTGGTTTTGCTGGCTGCACTATGCCAGTCCCTGCAATTCGTCATCCAAAAACCCTTGCTGAAACGTTATAGCGCATTGGCGATTACTAGCTGCGTAATTTGGTGCGGGACGCTGTTTTTAGTCCCGTTCGCCGTGTCAGGCGTAAATGCAATGGCAACGGCGTCTCCCAGGTCCATCGCCGCACTTATATTTCTTGCCCTTGGACCCGCGGCCGCAGCCTATGTCAGTTGGTCTTACGCGCTTTCACATTATCCGGTCAGTCGCGTGGTCAGCTTTCTTTACTTGATTCCTCCCATCTCGTTGTTAGTCTCCTTTATTTTTTTGGATGAAAGGCCAGCGATTTTGACGATAATCGGCGGGGCATTGGCACTGTTGGGCGTAATTTGCGTGAACACTTATGGCAAAGCGTCGCCTACAGAAAGCAAAACGCGATAATTACGGTGGGACATACCGACTTCTGGCGTGAGTCAACAGAACTGCACTTCTCTCCAGTGGGTAGTCGGTATGGTTGAAAAGTCGTTCGGGCGGTAATCTGTTCGGGAGCGCGATTAAATAACACGGCAGCGTCGGGATTTAATATGCACCCTAAAAGTCGCCTATAAAGTCTACAAAACTCAGTATAAATAAGGCATATTATGAAATTCCCTCGACTTTGTCTTCTCGGCGCGACGGGTGCCGTTGGAGAGGAGTTTGTTCGCGTTATCGAGCGTTTCGTGGACGAATTCGTATCGCTGGATTTGTTGGCATCCGGTCGTTCCGCCGGCAAGAGACTTTCAGTAAAGGGCCGTGAGTACATTGTCCAAGATGTTGAAACGTACGATTTTTCGCGTGCCGATATCGCGTTTTTCAGTGCAGGAAGTGCCGTCAGTAAAGTATATGCGCCACTAGCGTCTGCTGCAGGTTGCGTAGTTATCGACAATACGAGCCTCTATCGTATGGATGCGAATAAAAAGCTTGTGATAACACAGGTGAATGGCCATCTGTTGCGTGATGTCGTGCCCGGGGAAATTATTGCAAATCCAAATTGCTCTACGATTCAAATCGTAAAGGCCTTAGCCCCGATACACCGCGAATTCGGTGTGGACCACTGTGTGGCAAGCACTTATCAAGCAGCCTCAGGGGCGGGGCGTAAAGCCGTTGACGAACTAATTTATCAGGTGAACGACAGCACGGTAGGGCGACATGAATCCAAATGTTTTGTCACCCCGTTGGCATTCAATGTAATTCCAATCATTGACGAACTATATGAAAGCGGTTGGACTAAGGAAGAGCTAAAGATTACTCGTGAGACGAGAAAAATATTTGGTGATGCTTCAGTCGCTATTACCGCCACCGCGGTTCGAGTGCCGGTAAAGAGGGGACACAGTGTCGCCCTCTACGTTAGAACGAACGAGCCGGTGTCATTGGATCGCGTGAAGGCCCTATTTGCAGAAAATACTGAGGTCCTGCTCACTCCGTTTAACCTAGTGCCCACGCCGCGTTATATTGAGGACCCGTCCAAAGTCTATCTTGGAAGGCTGCGTACTAACCCAGACGATCCTCGAGGCCTTTGGCTCTGGATTGTCGCGGACAATCTATGGGTGGGTGCCGCCTATAACGGGTTCCAAATTGCAGAAGAACTGTGCCGGAATCGAATCGGCTCACGCTGGGCTAGCTGAAAGTAAGGTCGCGCCCAAGAAACGCCTAGTCAATTTGGGCGCCCAGCGTTGACTTAAATCTCCACGAGTTCTTGTTATTGAGTGTCGTTGTGTCGAGAATGGGCCGGAGGGTCCAGACGCAATTGACGATCACCGGCCGGCACGGAGTAATCGTGCACTTTTTTACTGATTTCTTTATGGATATACAAGCAGAAGGCAAGAATCCAATCGTCACCGATGCTTCTCGATCAGCGATTGGCGAATACCTGAGTTGGAGCGCATTTAGTTCTGTAGCATTAGGATGCGTGTTAGCTGGGCACGATCTTTCTGGATTTTATGAATGCGAGTCGACCAATATGCGGGATGAATTACGCCTCACGAAGGAAATGCTTTCTCGATCTGTGAAATAGTTTGAGCGAGCCCTCTTCATCGAATTGTGGAGGCTGACGCCATCGGGTTTTCCAAATCAATCGGAATTCGTGAAGCTGTGAGCGACCACACGGCGTGGCTCCGGCAACCGGATACCGAACTCGGTATGTGACAATGTTGGAAGACCGCCAAGCCTGAACTAAGGACTAATCATCTGCGTACAGGACCCAGATTCTTATCGATTTGGTAGCGAGTGGCTGCGCGAGTGAGCATTCAACGGCCGCCATCCGTTCTGCGAGGGTTGTTCATACAAACACGGCGTGACACGCCGAGCACGATCTTCCTCGTAGATCGCTTTACCAGCCCTCTCGTCTTTGAAGCGTTCCTTCATTTCAAGGTAAGCTCTGCATTTCCGCTTTGGGTACTGACCATGTCATCGGGGTTTATAACGGGTTTTCTGACAGGCGCCGCACTCATCATTGCCATTGGCGCCCAAAATGCCTTCGTCCTACGCCAAGGGCTTCGTCGGGAACACGTCTGGCAGATCGTCATGATTTGTGCGTTGGCGGATGCGTCGTTGATTGCAGCCGGAATCGCTGGCTTAGGCTCGCTGATCCAATCCATACCGGTGCTTTTCAAAGTCACCTGGGCGGGGGGGGCAGTTTTTCTGCTTTGGTACGGTTACGCCGCCGCGCGACGCGCGCTGCAGGCCAAGCAGATGCTGCCGCAAGAAGACCAGAAAATGTCACGTCGAGCGGCGCTGACTACTTGCATGGCCTTTACCTTTCTCAATCCGCACGTCTACCTTGACACGGTCATTCTGCTTGGATCGCTGGCCAATCAGGCAGGGCCGACCGGGCGGTGGTCGTTTGGAATCGGCGCCATGGCCGCCAGCTTCAGCTGGTTCATGGGGCTCGGGTACGGAGCACAACTGTTGGCACCGCTGTTCAGAAATAATTTGACATGGCGACTGTTAGATTCACTGGTCGCTGTCACGATGTTTAGCCTGGGTTTAAAGCTCCTATGTTCGTCTTCCTGATTCTTGCCTGACGGAGTCGAGCTCCGCCTTTTCCAGCAACGCTCACCACCTGAGCTCTTAAGGCATTGTCAACTTGTTGGGACGTAAAGGCGGCAGCGGGGAAAGCGAACCAAATAGGCGCGATGAAGCGACAATCAGGCGGCGATTATTGAATACTTTCTACACCGGTGACCTCATTCGACAGACCCGATTGAGTTGGCTGCTGCCGACTGCATCCCATCCAACCTCATTGATATTCCGCAAGCCATCGATTGACCTGCCGCCATTTGTGTTGCCTTACGTTGTAATGTGCTGTTATCCGGCGCAATACTGCGTCTTGCAAACACCGCCCATAAAGGAGCCCCCCGATGCCAAGTAGTCCAATGCGATGGCTGTTCGCAGTAACCTTGTCCCTCCCCCTGCTTTCCGCGTGTGCAATAGAGGGCGCTGATAAACGTGACGAGGGGCAAGGTGGAGGCGCGCCCCACAACGCGCTGCGCGCCACCGAATACGGCTGGGTCGAAGGCATGCACGATGCCGCCACGCACACCTTGTCGTGGAAAGGCGTGCCGTACGCCAAGCCGCCCGTCGGCGAACGCCGCTGGCGCGCTCCGGTGGATCCGGACAAATGGAACGACGTG
>CAMLDH010000165.1 GCA_946478765.1 uncultured Oxalobacteraceae bacterium
GTTCAATGCGATCTGGTCAAATGCCGGGAGAACCAATCCGCGGCAAGCGCAGAAACCGCTTCCAGCGTGCCCGGCTCTTCAAATAAATGGGTGGCGCCGGGAATGATCTCAAGCCGCTTTTCACAATGCAGGGCGGTGTACGCCACGCGATTGAGGTCGATCACGACATCGTCAAATCCGCCGATGATAAGGAGCGTCGGTGCGCGTACTTTTTCGAGAGCTTGCCGGCCTGCCATGTCGGGTCGGCCGCCGCGCGATACCACGGCCGCGATATCGGTGCCGCGCTTGGCGGCAAGTTGCAGCGCCGCCGCTGCGCCGGTGCTGGCGCCGAACAATCCAATCGGAAGGGGCCGGGTGCGCTCGTATTGCCGTAGCCAGTCGGCTGCGGTATTCAAACGTTGCGTCAGCAGCGAAATATCGAAACGCGTTTGATAATTTCGATCCTCTTGCGGCGTCAGCAAATCCAGTAACAGCGTGCCCATGTGCGCATTGCGCAGTTCGCCGGCGACATAATTGTTGCGCGGGCTTAAGCGGCTGCTGCCGCTGCCGTGCGCGAACAAGATAATGCCGATCGGATTGGCGGGCAGTTCCAGCATGCCTTCCACGTGGACCGAATCAGCCTTGATCCTGACTAATTCCTTTTGCATTGATAGCATCATCAGTGTCTCCTTGCATCTTGACTATGACTGCTTTCACTGGCGAGTGGCATCGGCTTGTGCTGCGCTTGCTCTCGCTGCGCCTGTTCTCGCTCCGCTTCTTCGAGCAGGATTTTTACCTCGTCGTCGCTGGTCTGGCTAAAATCTTCAAACCACAATCCCACTGCATAAAACGGATCGGGGGTGTACAGGCAAATCATTTCATCTACTTCAGGCTGCAGTTCCCGGCACGTGTCCGACGCCGCGACGGGAACGGCGGCAATCACGCGCGCCGGCTTTGCCTGGCGCAGGACATGGATGGCCGCCAGCATGGTGGAGCCGGTCGCCAAACCATCGTCGACCAGGATTACCACGCGATCCCGCAATTGCAGGGGAGGCCGACCCGTGCGATACAGCTTTTCGCGCCGCGCTATTTCCTGCAATTCGCGGTGCGCTACCGCCTCGATCACCGGCATCGGAATATTCAACGTGTTCACCACATCAGGTTGCAGTACGTACAGGCCGCCGCTGGCGATTGCGCCCATTGCATACTCTTCTTGTCCTGGGACGCCAAGCTTGCGGACCAACAAAACATCGAGCGGGACTTCCAGTGCCTGCGCGATAGAAAAACCGACAGGGACGCCACCGCGCGGCAACGCCAATACCATCACATCGGGGCGTCTGGCGTAGGCGGTAAGCCGTTGTGCCAGCAGCTCGCCTGCCTGCCTTCGATTTTTAAAGCGTCTCGGTTTCATATCAAAATCAATCTGTACGAAATGACTGCGGCCAAGCGCGATTCGCAGCGCGCCGGCAACTCGCAGAGAGGGAAGCCGCCGCCGATGCGGTAGGCTGAATAAGAGGAATACTTCCTTGCTTCGCATCGATTGATGCGGTTCGATCGAAACTTCGCCATTGGGCAATTTTCGGGAAATTATTTGGCAACCGCTCATATCGATTGCGATTTCCAGTCTTCATTTGACCACGTCGTGCGCGTAAAAATCGCACGGGCGTTCTCGAAATAGTATTTATTATTTGCGCTGGTATAGACCGACCAGTTCTGTCTGCTCAATGATGTGTCCTTGCATCGCTTTTTCCAATTGGGCTTTGGTCGGGTTGCCGAGGTCGGGCAGCACGGCGTCCAGCGCATACAGTTTGTGAATGTAGCGGTGGCGGCCGGTAGGCGGACACGGTCCGCCGTAGCCTGTGTGTTTCCAGTCATTGATGCCGGCACGTGCGCCTGTCGGCAAATTTCCCGGCGCTACGCCTTGCGGCAGGCCGGGTACGCTCGCTGGAATGTTGTACAGCACCCAATGCACCCACGTCCTCTGCGGCGCTGCCGGATCGGGCGCATCGGGGTCATCGACAATCAGCGCCAGACTCTTGGCCGCATGCGGTACGCCTTCCCACGCCAAAGGCGGCGACACATCGTCGCCGTCGCATGTATGCCTTGCCGGAATGCTGTTGCCGGCGTCAAATGCCGTCGACGTGAGGGTAAGAGGCATTGCATGCTCCACCGATTCGGCGCGACCAATGCCGCACTCAATGCGGGCGTTGACCGCTGGCCGGGTGCTGCGAAGAAGGTTCGGAAACGCCGCTGAGCGCCTCCGCGGCCGATTGCATCTCATCGGTCTTGGCAATATCGCCGAGGGTCACGATGCCGACCAGACGCTTGTCCCGGTTGACGACAGGGAGGCGGCGCACCTGAATATCCCCCATATTGCGCGCGACATCGCTTACATCGTCTTCTTCAAAGCAGTATTTCACGTCTTCACTCATGACTTCTCTGATTTTGGTGTCGCCGCCCATTCCCTGCGCAAGGGCGCGGACGACAATGTCGCGGTCGGTGATCATGCCGACCAAGCGGTCATTTTCCCCCACGGGCAGGACACCGCAATCGCAATCCGCCATCATCTTGGCCGCATCGATAATGCTCTGGTCGGGATTGGTCAGGTGGACGTCGGGTGTCATTGCTTCAGCTACTCGCATGATGTTTCTCCTATTCGACAGTGGAAACGAAAATATCCTCTTCACCGGCAATCTGCATGCCAATCGGATTGGCATTCGATGCCGGTGCCTGTTGCGCACAAGCGCGTCTCATCCATGGCTCGCGAGAAGAAAATACGGCGGCGGACAATGTAAGATTTTCCGGAAAATTGTAAAGTGCGCCAAGCGGGCAGGGCATCAAAAGTAAAAATTGATTGATCTCAAAATCATGGCGGGCAATGGGCATAATCTGGCTTTCTATCCTCTCGTTTCAGGTGGTTGCGATGCGCATTCATCGCGCCCATATTTTGCTCGCTGATCTGGTCGAGATCACGATGTTGCAAACGACTAAGGAGTCCAGTGAATTCAGATCGAAATCGATCAACAAAGCCGCAAATTCCGATCTGGTACTGGTGGCTGCTGGTACCGCTCATTTTCCTATTGTTCCAAACCGCCATCGAGACGCAACATACGGCATCTCTTGCCTACAGCGATTTCAAGCAATTGCTGAAGGCCGGAAAAGTGGAAGAGGCGGCGATCAGCGAAGACGTGATCCGCGGAACATTCAACACGGATGGACTGGAAAAAGTGCTGCCGAAACAGAAGGCGGATGAACTCAAGCGCACCGGAGAAAGGCAGCGCGCATTCATGACCGTCAGGGTCAACGATTCTTCGCTGGTGCAGGACATGGAAGCCGCCGGTGTGCGCTTTGAAGGCAAGATACAAAGTGGGTGGCTATCCGCGCTTCTTTCCTGGGTCGTGCCGATCTTTCTGTTTTTTGCGTTGTGGAGCTACCTTGCAAAGCGCTCGGGAATGTCCTCGGGCTGGGCGTTCGATATTGGAAAGAGCAAGGCGCGTGTCTACGTGGAAAACCAAACCGGCGTCACGTTCGACGATGTGGCGGGCATTGACGAAGCAAAAGATGAATTGATGGAGGTGGTTGAATTTCTGAAAAATCCGCAGCGTTACCGCCGGCTGGGTGGAAAAATTCCCAAAGGGGTGCTGCTGGTCGGCGCGCCGGGAACCGGAAAAACGCTGCTGGCCAAGGCGGTGGCCGGGGAAGCGAAGGTGCCATTTTTTTCCATCAGCGGATCGGAGTTCGTGGAAATGTTCGTCGGGGTCGGCGCGGCACGGGTGCGCGATTTGTTTGCGCAGGCGGAACAGAAAGCGCCGTGCATCATTTTCATTGATGAATTGGATGCGTTGGGAAAAGCGCGCGGCATGAGCACTATCGCAGGCGGCCACAGCGAGCAGGAACAGACCCTGAACCAGTTGCTGGTGGAAATGGATGGCTTCGATACCAACAAGGGCGTGATCATCCTGGCCGCGACCAACCGCCCGGAAATCCTCGATCCGGCGCTGCTGCGGCCGGGACGCTTCGACCGCAATATTGCCCTTGATCGCCCCGATTTGAAGGGACGGGAAAAAATCCTGACAGTGCATGCCAAACAAGTGATTCTTGCGCCGGAAGTGGACCTCGGCAAGATTGCCGCGCGCACCGCCGGATTCGCCGGCGCCGATCTGGCCAACCTCGTCAACGAGGCTGCATTGCTGGCGGCGCGGCGCGGCAAGAACCATGTGGAGATGAGCGATTTCGACGAAGCCATCGATCGCGTCGTCGCCGGCCTCGAAAAAAAGACGCGCGTGATGAACCCGCAAGAAAAGGAAACCGTGGCGTATCACGAGGCCGGGCACGCGCTGGTGGCGGAATTCCGCAAGTATGCGGACCGGGTGGCGAAGATTTCGATCATTCCCCGCGGCATCGCCGCGTTGGGATATACGCAGCAACTTCCCACCGAAGATCGTTACTTGCTGAAGAAGGCGGAATTGCTGGATCGGCTCGATGTATTTTTAGGCGGGCGTGTGGCAGAAGAACTCGTCTTTGGCGACATTTCTACCGGCGCACAGAACGATCTTCAGATGGCCACCGACATGGCACGGCACATGATCACGCAATATGGCATGAGCGAACGCCTGGGGCTTGCCACGTTTGAAGAAGCGCGGGCGCCGTTTCTCAATTCCGTGGGGCCGCAGGAAAAGAAGATTTATAGCGAGCACACCGCTGAGACCATTGATGCGGAAATTGCGAAACTGCTCGATGACGCGCATGCGCGCGTGCGGGATACCTTGAAAGCCCAGCGCGCATTGTTGAACGCGCTGGCAAAGATGTTGCTGGAAAATGAAACCGTTGATCGGGCCGCGCTGGACGAATTATTGCAGAAACGCCAAAAATCCGATTGACTGTAATGGCAAAGCCGTCTATTTCGCCGTTCGAAAAAACGATAACGCAGAAAGAATCCAAACCGCGAACTGCCCGCAAAAACCGCCAGATTCCGCCAGATCCAACATCCGGAACGCTGGAACGAACACTGCGTGACATATTCAGTATTTCTCAATTAAGGCCCGGGCAGCAGGAAGTCATCGAGAGCATCTTGAACGGCCACGATACATTGGCGATCATGCCGACGGGCGCCGGCAAATCCCTTTGCTATCAACTTCCTGCCGTGTGCATGCCGGGCGTCACCTTGGTTGTATCCCCGCTGATTTCACTGATGAAAGACCAGGCCGATAAACTGGAAGACGTCGGCATCGATACGATCGAAGTGAATAGCACGCTGAGCAGCCGTGAGAAAACCGCCGCCATGCAAGGCATCGAGGACGCAAACAATGAATTCATCTTCACCACGCCGGAACGTTTATCGGATCCTGAATTCAATGCCTTTTTAAAGCGCAAGAAGATCGATCTGGTGGTCATTGATGAAGCGCATTGCATTTCGCAATGGGGGCACGATTTTCGGCCCGCCTTTCTTGCACTCGGCACCGCAATCAACGCGCTCGATCGTCCTGTTGTGCTGGCATTGACGGCGACCGCGACCGAGCCGGTGATCAAGGACATTGCCAAGCAACTGGACATACCCGACATGCGCGTCATCAACACCGGCATCTACCGGCCGAACCTGCACTATCGCGTGATCCAGGTGACCAACGAAGAAGAAAAACTGTTGGAAACCCTTCATCTCGTGCAGCAGACGCCTGGGCACGGCATCATTTATGCGGCAACCGTCAAGGCAGTGGACGAACTATATCAAGCCCTGCGCCAGGCGGGAGAACAGGTGACGTTCTATCACGGGCAACTTGGGAGCAAGGAACGCACGCGCCGCCAAGAGGATTTCATGCAAGGCAATTGCAGGGTGATGGTGGCGACCAATGCCTTTGGCATGGGAATCGATAAACGCGATATCCGATTTGTTATTCATTATCAGATGCCGGCAAATCTTGAAACGTATTATCAAGAATCGGGGCGGGCCGGACGGGATGGCGCACCGGCATGGTGTACCTTGCTTTACTACGCGAAGGATAAGCGGGTGCAAGAGTTTTTTCTTGCCAGGCGCTATCCCGGCGCCCACGAGATCATTGCCGTCTATGCGGCGCTTCAATCGCTGAGCGCCACCAGTGCGCACATGACGCTGGCCCAATTGCGCAGCGCGCTCAAGTCAATTTCCATTGCCAAGCTACAAGCGGCGTTGAACCTGTTGGCAGAGAGCGGCTTCATCGTGCAGGACAGCGATTTCAATTATCGCCTGTTGAAAAAAGATGCCGGAAAAAAGGCGCTTACCCGACTTGCCGGCAAATACGAGGAGCGAAACAGGCATGATCGCGAGGCGTTGAAGCGCATGGTGTTTTATGCGCAAACGGGGTTTTGCCGCTGGAAAGTCTTGCTCGAATATTTCGGTGAAAAAGTGGCGTGGACGCATTGCGGTACATGCGATAACTGCGTGCGTTCGCCTGAATCGCTGTTGACGGCGGAACGCCGCATTCAACACGCCCCTCCCGTGCGCAAGCAAAAAGAAGCGCCGTGGTTAAAAGTCGGCAGCCCTGCAAAGGTACCGAAATTTGGCGAAGGGCGTATTGTTTCCATTGCCGGCGACAAGATCACCATTGTTTTTCCCAACAGCCAAACCAGAGTTTTCATGCGCGATTATGTAGAGCCTCTATAAAAGCCGTCGAATTGCCGGATGGCTAAAGAGGAGGGGGTGTTGGTCAGTATTGACTCCGATGCGCATAGCGTGTTCGATTTTCATCATTTACGCTTTGGAATCGGTCAGGCAAGACGTGGCTGGCTGGCAAAAAAGGATGTGTTGAATACACGCTCAATCGATCAACTCAAGCGGCTCTTTGCCTCGACGCGGCGGTAGAGAGCTGAAAACGGAACGTTTTAAACCTCCAAAAATCTAATGCTATATTCAACTTGATTGGAAGGAGGTACAGATCATGGACACGAATCGGAGCATCAAGCGATGGCAAGACTGGGGCAATCTGCTGCTCGGGGCTTGGCTATTTGTTTCCCCTTGGGTCATGCAATATCCGGCAGACATGCCCAGTGCAAGCTGGAACGCCCATTTGCTGGGGGCCGCCATCGTGATTTTCGCGGCATTTGCGGTATCCATGCCAAGAGTGTGGGAAGAAGGTCTCAACATCATATTGGGCATCTGGATGATTATTTCGCCTTGGGTGTTGGGTTTTGCTTCCTATAGAAATGTCACCACGAACGCCGTTATCGTGGGCATCCTGGTGACGGCATTTGCTGCGTGGGCGATGACGCACGACAAGAGCTTCGAAAAATGGCGGCATGACCGTCATGCTGCCCACTGATGCCGGAAAGTCCGGCGTTGGGATACAGCATCTTGTGTCCCGGAATGAAGGAAAAATTTACATTCATTTGAATAAAGAATCGCCATGGAAATCCCGCTCGCGCATCTCGGAGCGGGGTTTTTTTATGGCATGACATTTGATGCGAACAAGGGGGTGCCGTGCGTACTGCACACCATGGTGTGTTTCTTTTTCATAAGCGTTTAGGAGAATGTCATGTCTTCGATTTCGGACCAACTTGCCGCTGCCGCCAAAGCGCATTTCGAAGCCCAGCTTGCGTTAATCAATGCATTGACCAGCGCGGCCTTTAAAGATGCGGAAAAAGTCATTGAGTTGAACGCAAGCACCACTAAAGCATCACTGGAAGGCGTATCCGACGCCGTGAAGCAAATCGGCACTGCCAAAGACCCGCAAGAATTGCTGTCGGCCGCAACGGCCAAGCTGCAACCAACTGCCGAGCAAGCGCTCGAGTACAGTCATCATCTGGCGGAAATCGCGGCGAGCATGCATGCCGAGTTCGCTCAAGCGGCTGAAATGCAGGTTGCTGAAACTACCCGAGCATTGGCAGCCTTGATTGACGAAGCATCCAGGGAGGCACCGGCTGGCGCCGAACATATGGTTGCAATGATGAAAGCGCTTGTCAACAATGCGAATGCCGGTTTTGAACAATTAGCCAAGAACGCCAAGCAAGCCGTTGAAGCGCTGCAAACCAGTATGGAGACAGCGACCAGCCAGATTGCGCAAGCTGCTGAAAAAACCACGCAGACAGCGAGGCCGGCAGAGTAGTAGGATGGGTAGAGCGCAGCGAAACCCGTCAATCGACGGTAGCCATGACGCTGACGGGTTTCGCTGCGCTCTACCCATCCTAC
>CAMLDH010000166.1 GCA_946478765.1 uncultured Oxalobacteraceae bacterium
GGCCCTTGGCGGTGACCAGGTTGCCCATCATGAGGCGGTCGGCGATATACTGCTCCCCCGTATACATCTTGCGCACGGCCGTGCGCAACGCAATGACTTCTTCCGATGTCTGGTTGGACTTTGCGCTGCCGAAGGCGCCGGTCAGCAGCGATACCGCACCGAGCACCACCAGGGCGGCAATACCCAGGTAAGCAATCCCCTCAAGCAACGAAGCGCCTCGCTGATGCGCGAGTTTTTGTTGCACGCCTGGAAGAAATGATTTTGCTTTTTTCATGATGTTCCTCGTCTAGTTGATAGTTTCAATGTACTACGCGCGTCATTGCTGCAATCTCATGCTGGATCCCGAAAAACCCGGTCACCAGCCATCCAATAACGATAGCCAACGTGGCAATCGAAAATCCGTTCAAGACCTTCATCTGGACCGAAATCTGTTCAATCCCCTCTTCCATCCATTCGTCGGCCATGAGCTTGAGTGCCTCGCCAAAGCCTCTGTACTCCGCGTACACGCACAGGTCGTCGATCACCTCCTCCGATGGAAAGCCGTAACCGGCATTGCGCAGCGCCTCCCCGCAATTGAGGCCGGAGCGAACGCCGAGCAGCGCACCGTCGAGGCGCTCGCGCAGCCACGGATCGGCCAGATCGGCCAGGCGGGTCAGCGATTTCTCGACGGTGACGCCGGCCGATTGCAAGGCCGAGAAGGCCAGCAGAAAGCCGCTTCCGGTCACCAGCCGGTAAATGGAAAACGGCGCGAACCTGTCGAAAAAGACGCGGACGTTGCCGCGCCAGCGCGGCATCGCGGCCACCATCCCGATCAGGGCAAGCACCAGCGCAACGACGAAGTACAGCATCCAGTTCTGCACCAGCACCGACATGATGTACAGCGACTTTGCCGCGCCGTGCCAGCCGGAAGGGTCGACGATACGGGTGAACTCCGGGATCACCCGGGTGCCGAACATATAGATGTAGACGATGATGAGAAACAGTATCGCCATCGGATAGGCGACGCCGCCCAGGATGACCGCCTTGATCTTGCGCTGTGCCTGCACCACGTCGATCAACGCCAGCAACGCGATTTCCATGTTCCCGGACTGTTCGCCGGCCATCAGTATCATCCGCTCGGTTTTGGGCGCCCACCACTCCAGGCCTTCCGACAGCATCCGGCCATTCTGCACCAGGCGCCGGCAATCGTCGAGCACGACGGCAAGCGGCTCGTTCGGCTTGCGTCCTTTGTCCGACGCCCGGTCGCGCAACTCCTCCAGTATCCGCAGCAACGGCAAGCCGTTGGCAAGCATCTTGGCGATTTTGCGGTACAAGCGCACCCGCACCGAGTCCGAGAACTGGGTTTTCGCCCACCAGCGGTTGACATCAACCTGCACGTGTCGCCTCCTGCGGATAGCGCGGCGCGCCATGCGGCGTCATCGTGGCGAGATGGCCCACCACCTTTTCCGCCATGCGCGGATCGACCAGCCCGGCGGCGATTTTTTCGATTGCGTGTTCGAGGATCGTTTTTCCGCCCAGCTCATGCAGCCAGTACGCGACCGCTTCCGTTTTTTCGCCGGCGCGGATGTACTTGAAAAACTGGTCGTCCGGAACGATGACTTCCGCGATCACGGAACGGCCGACCGTGCCTTGTTGCTTGCAATGCTCACAGCCGGGGCCGGCGATGCGTACCTTGTGCATGTCGTTGCCGACCGCACGCTGGACGCGTGCGTAGGCGGCCAAGGGCAATTCATGCGGATGATCGACCAGGGACTTGCTGCAGTGCGGGCACAAGACCTTGACAAGGCGTTGGCTGATCAGGCCGGTGACAATGGTATGGTCGGCCACCAGGCTCAGCGGAAGACCGAGGTCGACCAGCCGGTCGACAATCGCGACCGCGCTGTTGGCATGCACCGTGGTCCACACCTGGTGTCCGGTCATCGAGGCGCGCAATGCGTTTTGCGCGGAGGCGCCGTCGCGCATTTCGCCGATCATGATCACATCCGGGTCCAGGCGCATCGCGTTCGAGATCGCTGCCGCGAACTGGCGCGAGCGGTCGGCTTCCGTGCTCGCGTTGGTGACGGCGGTCTGCACCGCGCCCTCGATCGGATATTCGACCGGGTCTTCCACGGTGAGGACATGCAGCTTGCCCTCCGCCTCGATGAGTTCGCCGGTCAGGATGCGCTGCAGGGTGGTCGATTTTCCGGAGCCCGTGGGGCCGCTGATGATGTTCATGCCGCTCGGCTGCTCTTTCAGTTGCTGCAGCATCTCCGCATGCGCCTCGCTGAACCCGAGCGGGCGCAGATCGACGTTGTCGCCGGCATCGTTGTACAAAAGGCGCAACACCATGACCGCGCCTTCGCTGGTGGGCGCGGTGGCGATCCGTACGCCGTACAACTTGGGCGGCAGTTTGTCGCGATCGGCGATGCTGGCGTCCTGGCGTTCCATGGGCTTGTAGGAGTTGTCGGAAACCGAGGTCATCGCGCCATACAGCGTTGCCAGCAAGCGTTCTCCGTATTCCCGCGTCTGGCTTCCCGCCAGCACCAGATCGTTGTGTATGCGGAAGTGGATTTCGGTACAACTCTTCTTCACGCGGATATGGATGTCGGATGCGCGCGCGCCGCACGCCTTGGTCAAGAGATCTTTGGCCGTTACCTGCATCATCGAGTGCTCTTGATGACGCTCCGTCGTCTCGGACGCGCCGCTCTGGTAGGCGCGGTAGATCGTCTCGATCTTGGTGTAGACGACCTGGAAGGGCCGATGCATCTTCTCCAGTCTGGCCTGGTAGGAGAGGACATGAGGATTGAGGCTCTGCCCCTCGGCAACCAGCAAGCGCCCGTCGTTCAACAGGCACAGCAGTTTTTTCTCTTCCGCACTCGCCTCAAACACACCAGTGCGGCTCACCACGCCGACGCCGGTGAAGTCGCCGACGGCTTTGGCCTGGCCGACACGGACTGCCGGATTGAGTTCCGGCTTTTTCATCATGGAAAGATTCATTTCACGGCGCCTTTCGGTGCCGCTGTCGGAAGCGGCAGGATCAGCCCGGGCACCGGGAGGTTCGGGTTGAACGTGGCCGACCGCGGCGCATAACGAGCGAGGTGAATGCGCTTTTTCCCCTTTTGGACGATCACGCTGCTCGGCGCGACCGAAACAACCCGCATGCCGTTGGAAAGGAAATCCCCCGCCTGCACGTCGATGATGCTCCCGTCGCTGAGTTGCAGCGTTGCAAACATGGTACGGCCGAGGCCTTCAACCCCTTGGACAATGGGATCCCCCACCGCCGGAGGGCTCTGCGCAAGGTGGTTGCTCGCGTTTTGCTTGGCGGCTATTTCGTTCTGCCTGGTGAGTATGCTGGCCTGCACATCAAGCTGTCTTTCGCGCGCTTTGAGTAGCAATGTCTCGGCCTCGATCTGGGTCAACTTGTCCGAGGTGGGGTCTGCGAAAACGGCGCTGCAGGACAGCAGCGCGGCCAGAAACACCATGTGTTTTGTACTATTTGACATACATCACTCCCTCAATTGACCACTCACCGCCACGGTAGCCGAGCTTGTCGATACGTACACCCGGCTTATCGAGCACTATTGCAACCGTAACCGGATCCAGACCATGTGTATTCAACTTGAATGCATACGTCTGCCACTGAGGGGGGAGAGCTTCTGGTCCCGCAGTTTTCGGCGTGACGCTCGTAATTTTGTGCGGTACGCCCATCAGTTGCAGTTGGGAGACGATTGGCTCCAATAGCTCTTTGCGGTTAAGCAGCGATTCGGCGTCTTTCCGTTCAAGGGTCAACCGTTCCGAGTAGCTCGCCTTTTCACCGCTTACGTCGAATTCGGCGCCGGGCACCTGCGCGCGCAGGAAGGCCACCGTCGAATATTTGCGGGACCACGAGTAGGTTACCCGGTCGGCGGTGCATGCATAGTCATCAAGGCTCCAGCCGCCGGGCGTCAGGTAGGACAGCCGGTCGACGCAAGCCTGGGCCGTGCGCCGCGGCGCGGGTTTGCCGCCCCAGGGAGGCGGCTGCAACGACGGCGCCGCCTGGTTCAACATTTTCTGGCGCGCCGTTGCGATGGCCAGATCGCGCTCCCGCTCAGCCTGTACGCGTTGGTGGTACTGCCAGTACGCAGCGCCTGCAACTGCAACCGCGACCACCAGTCCGGCCGCCGCAGCCATCCGCCGGTACGGCTTCTTGGTGTGCAACTGCTGCAAGCCCCACCAGCGATGCGCCCGGATACTGCCATCCTTGTGGTGCGGAATCAGGCTTTCGATGCTGCGGGCTTCGAAGTTGTGGAAACCATAGTCAGCGAGTTCCGCGTCGCCGATCACGACATTCCAGCCACCCAAACCATAGTCGCCGTGCAAGCGCTCGAGCACCTCTTCCTTGGTGCCGGCAAAATCGCCGTTCGGAAGGAAGTTGGCATCCCGCACCGCAAAATACGCCCACATCCCGTCCGGCAGCTTCAATGCGGCAAGCCAGTTGTGGACCCGCTGCTTCTCACCGTCGTAATAGGCGCCTTCAATGGCAAGCGTCTTGGACACGACTGCGCCAAGAGAGAACATGCCGCGCCGCGCACCGTCGGAGGTTTGCGCGAATCCGGCTTGCGCAGTCGACTGGTCGGTGCGCACAACCCACAGGTCGGAATCGATCTTCCTGGCCAGCTCCATCGCCTCCCTGACCAACTCGCGCGGCCGGGAGAGCGACTGCCAGAAAAGACCACAGACAAATCTGTGCTTTTCTATCTGGGTAACATGGATCGCCATGGTGCGATTTCCCTTTGTTCAGGGCCCGAGCGTCGTTGGCGTGATCAGGATCACGATCGATTCCTTGCTGGTGCCTGCCTTGTAGCCGCCACCCAGCGCGTAGTTGCGGGCATCGCCGACGCCCTGCCGATCCAGATTGTCGTCGGTTTGCTCGAAGCCGCTGATGATGAGCGTCTCGTTCGACTTCATCGACACGCGCTGCAGGAAATTGCGCGTGTCGATTTCGGGCGATTCGATCTTGCTCGTGCCGCTTTGCACTTCGCGTATCCGGCGCAGCGAAGAGATATCGGTCGAGAATTGCAGCAGTACCGTGCCGTTGGTGAGCACATGCGGAAGAATGCTCATGTTGAAACCCGACGTGACGCTCCCCGGCACCAGCGTGGTGGTCGTCCCTACCTGCGACACCACGGTGGTTTGCGACGATTGCAGGTAGGAGGTCTGCTTCGCCACCTGCACCGGAACCGGCTGATTATTGAGCGTGATCACCGATGCGGTGGTTTGACGCCGCACCTTGCCTTGCTTGGACAGGGCATTGATGACCGCCGTAGTGCCGGCGAATTTCGAATTGCCGACAACGCCGGCAAAGAAACTATTGTCATCCACGCTGACCGGCAACGCACTCGTAATACCGTACTGCTGGTTCAAGTTTTTGTACACCAGGTTCCAGTTGATGCCGTAGTCGTCGGCATTGCTCAGGCTGACCGACAGGACCGTCACGTTGATCACGACTTGTCGCGACATTGCCTTGTTTTCATTGTCGATGTAGGCAGCAACGCGATCGAGCGAATCGGGCGTGTCGACGACGGTGATGGAGCCGGTTGCGGGTGAAGTCACGACTTTACCGTATGCGGAGAGCATCGCCTTTACCGTGTTTTCGATGCTGCCGTAGATGGACAGACGCGAGACCACTGCCGTGTTCTGGCTGTTATTTGCAGTCACGCTAGAGCCTCCGCTCCCCCCCCCGCCCCCGGCCCCGCCTCCCGCGCCTCCGCTGACGCCCCCGACGGAAGTGGCGCCGCTGGCGACCGTCGCGTTGAACGTGGAATCGCCGGGAATCGTACTGATCTGGAAGGTGCGCGAGTCGGTATGGTAAAAGTGGATGACGCCGTCGGCATACTTCCACGAGACGCCGAAGCGCGCAGCGGCGGTATCGAGCAAGCCTTTGAAGTTGCCGTTTGCGTAGTGAATACGGATAGACGCGGGAGCGGCGATGGAAGCCGGCGCCTGCATGGCGCCGAAGCCCGGGCGCGGCACCATCACTCCACTCGGCGGCAAGGCACTTGTCCCGGCCGGGGCCATGCCCGTCATACCCGCCATACCCGCCGGACCGCCTGTGGATGTGCCGCTCCCCGCTTCGGCAATGCGCACCGCGTCAGGCGTGACCTTGGTCGGAAGCCCCGAACGCAAGGAGATGCGTTCGGCCAGTTCCGAGAGGGAGGCCACGGTCTTGTCGAATGTGGCATCTTGGTAGAAGATATTCGGCAGCACAGGCGGGCCAAGTTTGACGACGTCCTTTCCCAGCCATATCCCTTTTTCATGCGCCACCGTAGGCGGCGACTTCACGACGACGCCCGGCGCGGTGCGCCCCGTGTCTTTCACTAACGTGGAAATCTTGTCGCCTGCCTCATCAATTCTGCTGTCGATCTTTTCGGACAATCCGGTGCAAGCTGATAGCAGGAACAGGGTCGACAGGGTGGTTGAGAGTCTGGCAGCCATCATTCAGTTCCTTTCGTGACAATGCGCAGTACGCGGTTGCCCTCATAAAAAATCGCCTTCATCGGTATTTCGGCAGTTTCCATACTTTTTGCCACGAGCCCGACCGCTTCCACGAAGCTGCCGCGAATCTCGGTGCGTATACCCACCGCATAATCCACCGGAAGTTCCCACAACAGCTGCCAGCCTGCGACGGCCGCCCAACGCGCAAGCGTGGTGTTGAGTGTCTTGTCGGCCGGAGCGACTTCCCAGGACGATGCAGACGGTGCAGCGGGCACCGCCAGCGTAGCGGCGACTGGTGCAGCCGGCGCAAGTGCGACCGGCACGGGTGCGACCGGTTTCGCCGCCGGCACTGCCTGGGCGACACGGACTGCGGGGCTCGGCGCGACGTGCGGCGTTGCGCTCGCGATGGAATTCTCCACAGGGGTGAGTTTTGCGAGCAGCCCCTCGCTACCGCCAATGCCGACGGGCCGCGTGGCGACCGGCCGCGTAGCGGCAACGGCAGGGGCGCTGCTGCCTGAAGTCACGGCGACGTGCATCAAGTCGGCGTAGTCGTCTTCGCAATCGTCACCGCTCATAGCCAGCCCGAGATCGAGCTTCAGGTTCATCGCCTTCTCGTTAAGGGACGGATTCGGCAACGTCGGCGCAGCGGCTGCTCCCGGCCCGGCCGCCAGACTGCCGGCACTGGCAAAGCTGAGCATCGCGCTCAGTACGGTGACAGACAATTTTCTATGGTGCAGTTGCAGTAGATGGTTTGCCGAATGCATGCTTGTCTCCTTTTCATTGATCTTGGCGCTCAGGCAAGGACAGATGCCCCACTTTCTTTTTAACGCTTTGGGTCGGACTGATTTTCCGACTGCCGCTGCGGCGCCTGCCACTGCCAATCTCGGTTGGCTGTTTCAGCCAGACACGGCCCGGTTATGCGATCTTAAAAAATCCGGAAAGGCTTTTTACATGACGTTACAACATAAGGTAGCGCCATAATTGCTACATGGCAATCCATTTTCGTTGTAACACTCAAACATTTTTGATCATGGCAAATTGTCATGAGGCATTTCTGCCTCAATCTCTTCAGGGCCGACCCGCAGGTTGCAGGCGGTCGCGACTTCGCCCTGTTGCCCTGTTCACGGCGACATGAGCGCCACCGGCAGGCCCGCCTTTCCGCGTCCGCACTTGTGATTCGATCGCTTCACTGATGCGCCGAACAAGGACGGTTTTTCGGATTTGAATTTCGTCGCCACTTGTAACGTGGGTTCCTGGGCTTGGCTCATGGATGGCACTACTTGGGCAATTGCAGCGCCTTCCGGCGCTGTGTGCGCCACGGCAGCGCTATCAGAAACAGCTGTGCGTGCCTGGGTTTCGAACTTGGCGGGCGGCACAACCAGTTTGCGCGCCGCTTCAACGGCCTTGGAGGCTGGCGCTGCCGCAACAACGCCGGATGGCCCCATCAGACGCGGCGTGATCAGGAACAGGCGTTCACGAGTGCCACGAGACGTGGTTTCGTTGCGGAAAAGGTTACCGAACAGAGGGACGTCGCCCAGTACCGGGACCTTCTGCTGGTTGGTCGACAGCGACTCCGCCCGGTAGCCGCCGATCATCAAGGTTTGCTGCAAT
>CAMLDH010000167.1 GCA_946478765.1 uncultured Oxalobacteraceae bacterium
TCCGTGCTACCGGATTGTGAAATAAGTAAAGAGCGTCAAACAGCCGCTCCCTAAGGAACGTGCGCGGAATAACTTCCCGATTTGGACGCGGCGGATGGGATGCAGTGCAAGGCGCCCCGAGTGCCGTGTAGCGAGCTACACAAACGAGGGGCAACGCGGCAATGCGCCCGTCTGCCGCGAGACAAATCGGGAAGTTATTTCGTGCACGTTCCTAAGTATTCACGCAAAAGGAATTGTGATTTTGTGGGGGCGGACCTCCCTTGCAGGGCGCATACCTCGGCGGCCCCATCTTCTTGCAAGAGGATATCGTTCCGCAGGCGAATGAAGGGGGCATTACCTTACAAGGCAATGCCGTTACGCAGGCGTGGAGCAGTGCTCCATGAATTCCCTGCGTCACCATGCCATTCGAAGCCCCTGCTGCTGCTGCCCCTTGCCAGACGAAAAAATCCATCGATTTCTTTCTCGCTAATTCAACCTGACTGACTACGCGCAATCACGCGACATCGCTGAAATACAACATGCCTGTAAAATCCCTGTTTTTATTGTTTAACTGGAAACATTGATCATACTCAATTGGTTTATAATTTCCGATTGACAAGAAGTAGTTCAAGCCATAAATCATCTACGCGCCGGTTTCGGTTTGGCGTGGCAGCAGAGACATAAAAACAATGGGTTTCAAGGGAGTCAGTTTTTCTATCGCGTCTGATGCTGCGTGGGCTCCAGGTGTGGAGACGCGTGAGGCATGGAACGCATGGGCGCAAGATGATTGCGCTATCACGGCTGGTGCGGAGCCGCCGGTTCGCGCGATGCCGGCGATGTTGCGTCGGCGCGTAGGCTTCCTTGGCAAAATGGCGCTTGAAGTCGCCTATCAATGTCTGGATGGCCGTTCCAATATTCCTACCGTATTTTGTTCGCGGCACGGTGAAGTGTCGCGCTCCGTCGATCTGTTGTCCGATCTTGCACGAGGAGAGCCGCTTTCCCCGACGTCGTTCGGGCTGTCAGTCCATAACGCAGCAGGCGGCATGTTTTCCATTGCGCGTGGCGATCAGGCAAGCAATATTGCACTGAGCGCGGGGCATGGCACGATTGAACACGCGGTCATCGAAGCCTGCGGCTTGCTGGCAGATGGTGAGCCCTCCGTCTTGCTGGTAGCTTACGATTGCCCGTTGCCGGCGATTTATGCGGGTTTCCAGGACAGTGATGAACAACCCTATGCCTGGGCCTGGTTAATGCAGGCGCCGGACCGGGACGTGGTGTCTCTCAGCTGGTCGGCGGCTGCCGAAGAGCGCGCTTCAGTTGACTATCGGTTACCGTCCGGCCTGGAGATTTTGCGCTTTCACTTGCGCCAGGACCGGAAAATGGAACGCGTCAACGGCAAGCAGACATGGCACTGGGCGCGCGATGCTTGACGGAGTGGGGCGTTATTGGCGCGTGCTGGGTACCGGCCTGAGCTTTTTCATATTCGGTGTCGGCGGTTTGCTGCTGCGCGTGCTGGTTTTCCCGCTACTCAATTTGTTTATTTGGGAATGCCGGCTGCGCACCATGATTGCACGGTGCGTGATTCGACTGACGTTTCGCGGCTTTGTCGGTTTGATGCGCGGCCTGGGCGTGCTGCGTTACGATTTCAAGGGACTGGAAAAACTCGAACGTCAGGGCTTGCTGATTCTGGCAAATCATCCGACTTTGATCGACACCGTGTTTCTGATGGCATTTGTAAAACGGGCCGATTGCATCGTCAAAAGCAAATTGTGGAACAACCCTTTTACGCATGGACCGGTGCGTGCCGCAGGCTATATCAACAATGACCATGGAGCGGGCTTGATCGAAGACTGCATCGTGTCGTTGCGCGGCGGCAGCAATCTGATCATTTTCCCCGAGGGGACGCGAACGCCGGAAGACGGCGCGCTGATCTTCAAGCGCGGTGCCGCAAACGTTGCCGTGCGCGGCATGTGCAACGTAACCCCGGTTGTCATTCGTTGCACGCCCCGCACCTTGGGCAAAGGCGATAAGTGGTGGAAGGTGCCGGCGCGATGGGTGCATTTCAGTATCGAGGTGCAGGAAGACATCGATATTCACCCATTCATCGCGGCAGCCAATAGCGACGGGCTGGCGGCACGGCATTTGACCGATTATTTGCAGAATTACTTTATTAAGGAAAACGAACGCCATGCAGTCGCTTGAGGCAGAAGTCAAACAACTTATCATCGACGTTCTTCAACTGGAAGATATCGGCGCGGACGACATCGATAGCGCAGCACCGCTATTCGTGGAAGGCCTCGGGCTGGATTCCATCGACGCGCTTGAACTCGGTGTCGCGCTGCAGAAGCGTTATGGTATTTCCTTGTCGGCCGATTCGGAAGAAACGCGCCGGCACTTCGGTTCGGTCCGGTCGCTTGCGGCAATGATCGTCAGTCATAGAAAAAAGTAAGGGAGTATGGAAATGGTTCTGGCCAGCACAATGAGCAAGGATGAAATCTACGTGTGGATCGTGGACGTGCTGCACGAAATGTTCGAGCTCGATAAATCCAAAATTACGCCGCAGGCCAACCTGTACACCGAGCTCGACATCGACAGCATCGATGCCGTCGATCTGGCGGTAAAGCTGAAACAATTGACCGGCAAGCGCTTGCAGCCGGACGTGTTCAAGACGGTTCGCACAGTGCAGGATGTCGTCAATGCACTGGCCGATCTGTTGGCGGAGTAAGCAATATAAACCGTCTGATTCTGACCGTGCTGCCGGTCCTTGTCACACTGCTGTATCCCCTTGCTATCTGGTTCGGCCACGGGCGAGTGGAACCTCGGCTGCTGGCCGGTCTGCTTTTGCTGGCCGCAGTGACGCGCCTGCTCACACTGAAAATCAACAAGGCTGGCCGCTGGTGGATCAGTGGTGCACTGCTGCTCGCGGCACTTGCCGTATGGGGCAATGCATTGCTGCCCTTGCAGCTCTATCCGGTACTGGTCAATATGGTAATGCTTGGCGTCTTCGGCTACAGCCTGATTGCGCCGCCTTCGCTGGTGGAACGCCTTGCGCGCCTGCGCGAGCCGGACTTGCCGGCGGCAGCGGTTGCGTATACTCGTCGCGTGACGCAAGTCTGGTGCGTCTTTTTTGTGATCAACGGATCGATCGCGCTGGCGACCGCGCTGTTTGCATCGCCGGCGATCTGGTCGCTTTATAACGGTGTCATCGCGTATGGACTCATGGGCGTGCTGTTCGGCGGCGAGTATCTGGTGCGCTTGTGCTTCAAGCGGCGGCACAATGTCTGAATACGTCGATATGCTGGATCTGCTGAGCACAGTACGGCCACATGCCGATACGCTCGCATGGCGCGACGGCACGCCGCTATTGCGCGCCGGATTTGTCGCACGGGTCGAGGCATGGTACCGGTTACTGCAGCGTACGCCGGGCCGTGATTTCGCCCTCTATTTCAATGACAGTCTCGAATTCGCTGCTGCATTATTGGGCGCATGGCAGTCGGGCAAAACCATCTATTTGCCGTCCGATGCATTGCCTGCAACGTGCGCCGGATTGCAGCAGGTTGTCGATGGCTATCTGGGCGAATTTGCGGCGGAGTGGATGCCTGTTTCACCGCAACCCGGAGATGGGGATGGCGAGCGCTGCGATTTCCGTCGCCTGGCGCCCGATTTTATCGGGCTTGTGGTCTATACCTCCGGCAGTACGGGGCAAGCGCAAGCGGTGCCAAAGAAGCTGTCGCAATTAGCGGCCGAAGTGGCAACGCTGGAATCCCTGTTCGGCGCCGCACTTGGCGCAGCCGATATCGTGGCAACCGTATCGCACCAGCATATTTACGGATTGCTGTTCAAGGTGTTGTGGCCGCTTGCGGCGGGCCGTGCGATACAGGCGCGCAGTTTTACATTTCCGGAAGAATTGGCGCAGGCAACCGCCGCCCGCGATTGCGTATTGATTTCGAGCCCAGCGCATCTGAAGCGCCTGCCCGACAGCCCGGTGTGGGCGACCGCAACGCATCGTTTGCGCGCGGTGTTTTCTTCCGGCGGTCCCTTGCCGCTGGATGTCGTGCATACGACTGCAAGCATGTTGCGGCAGGTGCCGATCGAAGTGTATGGCAGTTCCGAAACCGGTGGCATCGCGTGGCGTCAGAGAACGCCCGATGCCGATGAAACCTGGACTGCAATGCCTGGCGTCAAGTGGCGCATCGCGCCCGACGATAGTGTGTTGGAGGTAGTTTCACCGCATCTGCCTGACGACAACTGGATGCGGATGGCGGATCGTGCGCAAGCGGCAGGCGCGGGACGTTTTCTGCTGCAGGGGCGAGTCGATCGCATTGTCAAGATCGAAGAAAAGCGGATTTCACTCGATGCAATCGAAGCGCAGTTGATGAAATCACTGCTGGTGAGCGAAGTGCGCGTCATTGTCATCGAAGGAAAACGCCAGCAGGTTGCCGCGTTTGTCGTGCTGTCGGATGCTGGCCGCAGCGTGTTGGCCGCGTCCGGCAAGCTTATGCTCAATCGCATGTTGCGCGAAATCCTGGCGCAATCCATCGAGCGCATCGCGTTGCCACGCACATGGCGTTATCTCGATGCGTTGCCGGTGAACGCACAGGGTAAGACCACGCATGCGCAATTGGCTGCGATGCTGGACGTGGCCGAGCCTTCAGCGCGACCGACCATGCCGCGCAGGCGCCTGCTGGAAAGCGATACGCAACGCGCGCTGTTCGAATTGTCAGCACCGGCCAATCTGCTGTATTTCGAAGGACATTTTCCGGGTACGCCGATCCTGCCCGGTGTCGTGCAGGTGGAGTGGGCGATCGCGATCGGACGGGAATGCTTCGATTTGCCGCCTGCGTTCCGTGCCATTCATGCGTTGAAATTTCAGCAGGTCATTCGGCCGGAAATGGATTTTACGTTGGAGCTGCTGCATGATCCGGTCAAAGCGAGCCTGACGTTCCGCTACAGCTCGAAGACGGCGCAGCATGCAAGCGGAAAAATCATGTTTGGAGCAGCCGATGTTTAAGCCGTGCGTGCTGATTCCCGTCTATAACCACGAGCACGCCATCAGCGCCGTGGTGCGCGCGGTTCTGGCGCACGACTTGCCGTGCATCCTGGTCGATGACGGCAGTTACGCGTCCTGCGCGCTGGTGCTGGGTCAGTTGGCTGCAGCGTCGCCGAGGCAGATCACATTGCTGCGGCATGATGTCAATCGCGGCAAGGGTGGGGCGATGATGACCGGCTTTTGTCATGCGGCGGATGCAGGCTACAGCCACGTACTGCAGATCGACGCCGATGGACAGCACAATGTGGCCGACATTCCGCACTTCCTCACGCAAGCTGCGGCGAAACCGGCGGCCGTCATCGCCGGATACCCGGTCTACGATGAATCGGTTCCGGCAATACGGCTGTATGGCCGCTACCTGACGCATGTCTGGGTGTGGATCAATACCCTGTCGTTGCAGATCAAGGATTCGATGTGCGGTTTCCGCGTTTATCCAGTGGCGTCCGTGCTGGCACTGACCCGGCGCCGCAAGCTGCGGGAACGGATGGATTTCGATACCGATGTGCTGGTGCGGCTGCACTGGGATGGGCTGGAGGTTGTCAATGTGCCGACCCGCGTCGGTTATCCGAGCGACGGCGTGTCGCATTTCCGGGTCTGGCTCGACAACGTGCGGATTTCGTGGATGCATGCGACGCTGTTGTTCGGCATGCTGCTGCGGCTGCCGAAGCTGATGTTGCGCAAATGGCGCCGGCGATGACGGCGCCAATCGTCGCCGCGAAGGATGGGCACTGGGCGCAGATCAATGAAGCCAGCTTCGTGGCAGGCATGCGTTTGCTGTTCTGGATTTACCGGATGTTCGGCCGCTGGCCGTTCCGCGTTGTGCTGTATCCGGTGCTGGCCTGGTACATGATCGCCAAGCCGGCTGCGCGTGCAGCATCGGCTGGTTACCTGCGGCGCGTCAGTGCTTTCAAACCGGTGCCGGCCATCGGTTACGGCATCTTTGCGGTGATGCGCCATTTCGCGTCCTTCGCCGAATGCATACTCGACAAAATGCTGTTGTGGGGCGGATTGTTCAATGTCGGCGACACGGTTTTTTTCGGCGAAGAGCAATTGGCTGGTGACATCGCACAGCAGCGCGGCGGCCTCATTATCTGTTCGCATTTCGGCAATCTCGAACTGTCGCGGGTGCTCGCGCGGCAACGCGCCGGGTTGAAATTGACGGTGCTGGTGCATACCAAGCATGCGAAAAAATTCAATCAATTGCTGGCGCAACTCGATCCGGACAGCCAGTTGAACCTGCTGCAGGTGACGGAAATGTCGCCCGCGACGGCGATGCTGCTGACCGAAAAAATCGCGCAGGGCGAATTCGTGGTAATTGCGGGCGACCGGGTGCCGATATCGCCTAATCCGCGTGTGTCGACGGCGATGTTTCTCGGCGCACGCGCCGCTTTTCCGATCGGCCCGTTTGTCCTTGCAAGCCTGCTGCAATGCCCGGTCTACCTGCTGTTTTCGATGCGTGTCGGATGCCGCTCCGAAATTCATTTCGAACGATTTCGCGCATCGGTTCGCTTGCCGCGCAAGGAAAGGGATGCGGCGCTTGCACAGTTGACGCAAGAGTATGCGGCGCGGCTTGAGCATTTCTGCCTGCGCGCCCCTCTGCAATGGTTTAATTTTTACGATTTCTGGCATTCACCTGACATGGACACCACCGATGCACCCCGCTGACCTCAAGAACACCTTGCGTGCCGTTCGCTTCGACCAGGGCCGTCTGCAGATCGAAGACATTGTCGATATCGCGCATGGATCGGCGTGCGCGGTGTTGTCCGATGCGCCCGAGTTTCGCGCCGCGATTGCGCGCGGCGCCGATTTTCTGGACCGGCTGCTGCGCGAAGACGGCACGATTTACGGTGTGACTACCGGCTACGGCGATTCGTGCACGGTCATGGTGCCGCCGGAACTGGTGGCCGAGCTGCCGCACCATCTGTACACCTACCATGGCTGCGGACTGGGTGAGTATTTCAATCCGGCCCAGACACGGGCGGTGATGGCAACGCGGCTCGCGTCTCTGTGCAAGGGTTACTCCGGCGTCAGCGTCGAACTGCTGGAGCAGATTGCCCGATTGCTTGAATGCGGATTGCTGCCGCTGATACCGTCCGAAGGTTCGGTCGGCGCCAGCGGCGATCTCACGCCCTTGTCCTATCTTGCCGCGGTGCTGTGCGGCGAGCGTGAAGTGTGGCGTGACGGCGTGCAGGTGTCGGCGGCGCAGGCATTGGCCGACGCCGGCATTACGCCCTTGCGCCTGCGGCCGAAGGAAGGGCTGGCGATCATGAACGGCACTGCGGTGATGACGGCGCTGGCCTGTCTGGCGTATTCGCGCGCCGAGTACCTGACCCGGCTGACCACGCGGATTACCGCGCTCGCATCGTTTGCGCTGGATGGCAACGCCCACCATTTCGATGCGACCTTGTTCTCGGTCAAGCCGCATCCGGGCCAACAAGGCGTGGCTGCATGGTTGCGCCAGGATCTGCCGTGCGATCAACCGCCGCGCAACGGCAAGCGCTTGCAGGACCGCTATTCGATCCGCTGCGCGCCGCACGTGATCGGCGTTTTGGCGGATGCGTTGCCGTGGCTGCGCCAGTCGATCGAAAACGAACTCAATAGCGCGAACGATAATCCGATCATCGATGCCGAGGGCGAGCGCATTCTGCACGGCGGGCATTTCTATGGCGGCCATATCGCGTTTGCGATGGATAGCATGAAAAATGCCGTTGCGAATCTGGCCGACTTGCTCGATCGCCAGATGGCCTTGCTGGTCGATAGCCGTTACAACAATGGCTTGCCGGCCAATCTGTCCGGCATGCAGGGACCGCGCGCGGCCATCAATCATGGCCTCAAGGCGCTGCAGATCAGTGCATCGGCATGGACGGCCGAGGCACTCAAGCTGACCATGCCGGCCTCGGTGTTCTCGCGTTCGACCGAATGCCATAACCAGGACAAGGTCAGCATGGGCACCATCGCTGCAC
>CAMLDH010000168.1 GCA_946478765.1 uncultured Oxalobacteraceae bacterium
AATGGCGCAAGAGGTGGCGGCCCCGCATGTGACGAAGCATTGTAAAAAAACTCTGTTGGCACAGCACGTACGGTCAAATTGAAGTAAGCGAGCAGATGTATTGGGATCGTCCCAACAAGTGCGTGATCCGTCCGTTTGCAGCCAGTGCAGGCGTTGGCAATCGCCAGTATTCGTTGCCGTTGGAAGAAGCGATTCAGTTTGCTTTGCATTTCACTGATTATCAAAGGTCTTCACCTCATTGCGGTCAGTTTGGCACTCGCAATTTCAGTTCCTACATGTAACTGAAACCGATCCGCGTCCTGCCTGTTAAACGGTGTAGGCAGGGGTGACATTTCAACCCTCAGGTACGGATTAATAGGTTCGTGTTCCTGAACCGTCCCATGCTCAGCCTAGAGATTCATCTTGGCGTAACCGATTCGCCGCAAACCCCGTTTCCCACGGACTACGTCACCTTGCCAGTGTCAGCAAGTCACCGCCGCTTCGGCTCACTTCCTCTCGTAGCAGAGAAAGGGCATTCCCGGCATAACATCGACAACTTACCGGGCACTGCATTCCAAACATGCTCAAGCAGTTCACCCCCATGCGGGCGGGCTACGCTGGCTGGGCGTACTGTAGGTGATGCCGGCAGCCCAGATTAAGCCGGCAGCCTGCTCGCAACTGTGTTTGGCAGCGCCGCCGAATTTTTGGTTTTATGGAACTATTTGTCTAAGCATGTTACTTAGATGCGAAATAACTTCCCGATTTGGACGCGTGCTGGCGGGATGCAGTGCAAGGTGCCCGGCAGGCGCGAGACAAATAGGGAAGCTATTTCGTACCAGTTTCCAAGCTCGACTTTATTGCATTAACATTAACACAAGGAAAGTATAAAATGCCAATCACCAGGATTCCCCAGCTCTTCAATATATGCAATACAACTTCCGTGCGGCAAATGGGGGGGCAGGGGGGCAGCAGCCAAACCGAGCTAACTCCAAGTGATCCGCGTCCTTCAAGTTCGGGGTCATCGCATCCCCGCACAACTTCCCTCCCCGCTGGAACCCAAAACTTTCTGAAACAACTTTCATTGAAAGGTATGTCTAGCCTAAATAGCGCTGCCAGCAGCTCGCAAGCGCCCAACACCGAAGATATCGGTAACATTACGGATGATATCTACGCTGCGCTGACAAAGGCAGGGCAAGAAAAATACTGCCACTATGATGTTAATGCATTCGTGCTGCCTAGCAGCATTGGTAGCGAAGATCAGCAAAATAATCTTATACGGATGACGATAGAGTCGGCGGATAAATTTGCAATTATGACTACATTTGCAATTAGGCCGCGCCTAGGTGACGATCCAAATAAAATTTCACCAACCATGTTCACCATACTAGAGCAATTATCAAAAAGACAGCACGATAAGAATTTTTCGTTTGTTTTCTTATATAACGTAAATCATTGGCAGCACAAACGGGAAAAGTTTATGGTCGCAAGGGGTGAACTAGATCCGACCCTACTCGCAAAAATATCGCTAAGCTCAAAAATAGAAATAAAAGGAGTGACTACGTGGCCGGGAATTGTTACCGCCTATAACAGGCAACAATCCAATGATGAGTTGAAAATTCAAACTCTTGACTGTAATGTTTATTTTATAGCAGCCAATGCAAGAGGATTTGCTGGCACTCACCATAACAAATTTTGCATTAATGATAGTGGCGTTGCAGCGACACTAGGGGCAAGCATTGGGAATAAAATCAAAGACAATTGGTACGATAGCGGTTGTATCACGTTAAGCCAAACGTTGGCATCCAAGCAACGTGATTATTTTGTCGATGAGCTTGTCGGCAAACATAAGGTAGGCTATCGACAGCTTAAGATGCAGAATGGTATTCCGAGCATGGAAAAGCTGGATATTTCCAAAATAAAAAGCTTAAAGGAAATTCCAGTCAGAGATCCAATGGATGAAAGCAGCGACGGAGGGGTTCCCAGCGGACTTGAAGTATTTAAACAAACTTTGACTGATTGCGGTTTGTCGCCTAACGGTGCAAGAAGGAAAGTATTGTGGATACAAAATACTTCTCATGGTTATAAGAATAGGATTTCTACAGGGGGACAAATAGACGGCAAACCGATCGGCTACGCTGTTTGTCGCGTATTCGACAGCGCAGAATCTGGAGATTCAATTAATATATTTACTAAAGTCATAGGTAGTGAGGGGTTCGATTTGATAGCCAACGCCTTAGCAAAAGGATGCAATGTAAATATTTTAATAAACGCAGGAAATAAAAACCCGCTTGAAAAACAAGCAGAAAAGTTTTTTTCTCAACAAAAATCCAATAAAACGGGAAAACTTACTATTAAGCCTTTCTCTCCTACTGAAGAATTTTCAGAGGCTCAAAACCTTAATAATCAGAAAGCCCCTTTTGCCCATGCGAAAACCTATATTTTAGTAAAACCGAGCGGGGCCAAAGTCATAATGACCGGAAGCTATAATTTAGATGGGCAGTCACATTATCGATCCAACGAAAACCTGATGGTAATCACAACACGTGATGATGAACTAAGCAAGATACTATTTGATGACATTTATGACGGATCCAGTGGCGACATCACCGAGTATCAGGGCGGTGAGCGTCTTCAACAAACTTCCGCTGAGTTTGCAAATTCCGAGACTTGAGCAGAGGCTTCTTAAATAAATAAGGTAATCCCCCGGCTTTGCCGGGGGGAGCTTAATTCTTATAATGTCAATCCTGCTTCGAAGAAGGACTTATTCAGCCGGGCCATAATTTTGTACCAAGATTAGCGGAGACTCTTCGGCAGATACTGTATCGGCTTTCTTTGAAACTTCTTTTACCGGAGAATTTTTTGAAGGAGATAGTGGTTCCCACATTTTCATTCGATGGCCAACGCCTAAACCGGCAAAATTAGCTTTCTTTGGGCGTCCTCTTTCTTGTTCATTGGGGTATCTATCCATTGCCCGTTGCAATAACGACGCGGCTGCTGCGTTGCAATTAGCGAAAGTTTCATCTCGGAATGGATAAACCATTTTGAAGGTTGGCATTGATGATGCCAACCTCTGACGTTCTTCTGCGCTCGCCTGCGGGATGGTGACATTAGCTGGGTGAGTGCTATTATCATCCGAATCGTATTCAGGCACATCGTGCTGCATGCCAGTGCCGCGACGGCCATGCCGATCATCGATATAAAGCCGCTGCAATAGAAACTCCCGGTTGACTTCAAGAAGATCGATACTTCTTACGTTAGGGACAGGTTTAAGGGCGAGAAGTTGTATTTTCTTTTTCGGATTGTACTTCTCAAAAGCGCGAATGTCTTTTTCACTATTATTAGGTGTCTCGCTTTTATAACCATTAGCTGGTTTAGGCCACATTTCCATTTTTGACGAGGGTGTCAACACGCTTAATTTTTTAAATTCCTTATCAATCTTCCGAATATCACTCTCTTGTTTAGTACGCACTTCGCGATAGGCTCGATGAAATTCTTCCATGCTGGAGTAGCTCTTGCCTCGCAATTCATGAAGTGCTGACAAGACATGTTCGTTAGATTTATTACGCCATGAGGAAAGCCAGACTTTTCTTATTAACTGGAAATTAACATCTACCCCCGCTCGTTTGGGGTCTCCAACCGCTTTGTAAAGAACAGCACCACTTTTTCTGCCTTTTCCAGGCTGGCCTGCCATTACGTAGCCATGTTGCCGTATCCCCATTACCCCAAGGGCTAGAGCGACATAATGTCCTCTAGTGGCTAGATTGGCATAATAAACAGGTATTTTTTTTAGGCTGCCATGATCAAATCCAAGTATTTCATTATGTACGGATTGTAGGCGTTCTCGCGTCGATTCTGACACCATAAGATTCTTATTACTTATCTCATCGATGTTCGAATTTCCATTGCCATGAGAGTTAGAAGAAGAGGCGACAGCATTGGTGGTAATTTGTCTCTGAAAGAATGTTCGGCCCCGATTAGCCTGATTTCTATTCTGATGAATTTGCGATTGATCGTTTGGCTGGGTAAGTGAAGAAGATGCATTCTTTGAGAATGCCTCTCCATTTTTCAGGTTATTTTCTGTATTACCTGTTTCGTGTGAGGGAAGATTATTATAATTTGCTCCACTTAAAACTAAAGACGACGGTCGAATCATGATGTTTCTTTCAATAATGTTTGTGCAACGATTAAAAAGTCTTTGCATTTTGATATGTGATGTCTGGCAAAATTCGGTTCCATCAAGAGCCCACCTTTTTTAATCATTGATTTCAACTGGTTGCATCGGTTGGCATCCGTTGCGGGATTGCGGCACTGCGCAATGGTAAAATATCCGGTTAATCAATTTCACGACCGTAGAGGCTTTTTCCGTGCTTTCCACCGCTAACATCACGATGCAGTTCGGCCCCAAGCCGCTGTTTGAAAATATTTCCGTCAAATTCGGCGACGGCAACCGTTATGGCTTGATCGGCGCCAACGGTTGCGGCAAATCCACCTTCATGAAAATCCTGGGCGGCGATCTCGCACCGAGCGCCGGCAACGTGATGCTCGACCCGAATGAGCGTCTGGGCAAGTTGCGTCAGGACCAGTTCGCGTTTGAAGAGATGCGCGTGCTCGATGTCGTGATGATGGGACATACCGAGATGTGGGCGGCGATGGCGGAGCGCGACGCGATCTATGCCAATCCGGAGGCGACCGACGAAGATTACATGAAGGCAGCGGACCTGGAAGCGAAGTTCGCCGAATATGACGGCTATACCGCCGAAGCGCGCGCCGGCGAATTGCTGTTGGGCGTGGGTGTCGCAATCGAGCAGCATCAAGGGCCGATGAGCAATGTCGCGCCCGGCTGGAAGCTGCGCGTATTGCTGGCGCAGGCGTTGTTTTCGAATCCCGACATCCTGCTGCTCGACGAGCCGACCAACAACCTCGACATCAACACGATTCGCTGGCTGGAAGACGTGCTCAATGAGCGCAATTCGACGATGATCATCATTTCGCATGATCGCCATTTCCTGAACCAGGTGTGCACCCATATGGCCGACATGGACTACGGCACGCTGAAGGTCTATCCGGGCAACTACGATGACTACATGCTCGCGTCGTCGCAGGCGCGCGCGCAGCAGGTTGCGGCCAATGCCAAGGCCAAAGATCGCGTTGCGGAACTGCAGGATTTCGTGCGCCGCTTCTCGGCCAACAAATCCAAGGCGCGTCAGGCGACCTCGCGTGCGAAGCAGATCGACAAGATCAAGGTGGAAGATATCAAGCCATCGAGCCGGCAGAATCCGTTTGTCCGTTTCGAGGGCGAGAAGAAACTGCATCGGCAGGCGGTGGATGTGCAGGGCTTGTCGAAAGCCTATGACCGCACTCTCTTCAAGAACTTCAGCTTGATGGTGGAAGCCGGCGAAAGAATCGCGATCATCGGCGCCAACGGCGCCGGCAAGACGACCCTGTTGCGCTGCATGGGCGGCGATGCGTGCAGCTTGCATCCGGACAGCGGCACGGCGAAGTGGGCGGAACATGCAAACATCGGTTACATGCCGCAGGATCCGACCGAAGATTTTGCGAGCGACAAGAATCTCACTGACTGGATCGGGCAGTGGACCAAGGAGGGCGATGACGACCAGGCGGTGCGCTCGATTCTGGGGCGTCTGCTGTTCGGTGGCGACGATGTCAAAAAATCGGTGAAGGTGCTGTCCGGCGGCGAAAAAGGCCGCATGATGTATGGCAAGCTGATGCTGGGCCGCCACAATGTGATGCTGATGGATGAACCGACCAACCACATGGATATGGAATCGATCGAGTCGCTCAATATCGCCCTCGAAAAGTATGCCGGCACGCTGATTTTCGTGTCGCACGATCGTGAATTCGTATCTTCGCTGGCGACCCGGATACTTGAAGTGAAAGAAGGCGAAATCATCGACTTCCGTGGCGGATATGAAGATTATCTGACCAGCCAGGGCATCGAATAAACTTGTTTTGTTTACAAATTGCTTCGTCCAACCATGCAAATTCAACCCATTAAAACCGTCGAGTTCGAGCGCCCGCAAATGGACGCGGGCACCAGCTGTACCGCCAACGCCTGGGCGCGCGTGCCCGCTGCGCCGTCGTTATCAGAAAAAGCCGTTCTCAAAGAGCGTATCAAGCGCCTGTTGAAAGAAAAGCAGGCAGTATTGGTGGCGCACTATTATGTCGATGCCGACCTGCAGGATTTGGCGGAAGAAACCGGCGGCTGCGTATCGGACTCTCTGGAAATGGCGCGCTTCGGCCGCGATCATCCAGCCAAGACACTGGTCGTCGCCGGCGTCAAATTCATGGGTGAAACAGCGAAGATCCTGAGCCCGGAAAAGCGCATCCTGATGCCCGATCTGGATGCGACCTGCTCGCTCGATCTGGGTTGCCCGGCTGACGAATTCGCGGCATTCTGCGATGCCCATCCGGACCGCACCGTGGTGGTGTATGCCAATACCAGCGCGGCAGTGAAGGCGCGTGCCGACTGGATGGTGACGTCGTCGATCGGCCTGGACATCGTTGCGCATCTGCATGCGCAAGGCAAAAAAATCCTGTGGGCACCGGACAAGCACTTGGGCAGCCACATCCAGAAAAAGACCGGTGCGGACATGTTGCTGTGGCAAGGCTCCTGCCTCGTGCACGATGAATTCAAAGGCATCGAACTCGAATTAATGAAACGCGAACATCCGCATGCGAAAGTGCTGGTGCATCCCGAGTCGCCCGAAGCAGTCGTCGCGCTGGCCGACGTGGTCGGCTCGACGTCGCAGTTGATCGCCGCCGCACAAGCGCTCGATGCCGAAGAATTCATTGTCGCCACCGATAACGGCATCCTGCACAAGATGAAAATGGCGGCGCCCGGAAAGCGCTTTATCGATGCGCCGACTGCCGGCAATAGCGCTACCTGCAAGAGCTGCGCGCATTGCCCGTGGATGGCGATGAATGGCTTGCAGAATCTGGCCGATGTACTGGAATCCGGCAGCAACGAAATTGAAGTCGATTCCGAAACCGGCCGCAAGGCCTATGTCTGCATCGATCGCATGCTGACGTTTGCTGCGCAGAAAAAAGCCAATGTCCGCCCATCGGCGGACCTGGCGCAAGAACAAAAACTGTTTACAGGAATCGGCCCGGCATGAGTACATTAAAAAATCCATTTGCACCGTTCGATCCAGCCTTGGTCGCCGCATTTGAAGCCAATATCAATGTCGCGTTGGAAGAGGATGTCGGCAGCGGCGATGTCACCGGCAAGCTGGTGCCGGAAAATGACATGGTCAAGGCACGCGTGATCGTGCGCGAGGCGGCGGTGCTGTGCGGCGCGCCATGGTTTGAAGGCGTGATGAAGCGCGTCGATGCGCGCATCCGCATCGAATGGTGTTACGCGGAAGGGGCGATGATGTATCCCGACAGCGAAGTATGTTTGATCGAAGGACCTGCACGCGCATTGCTGACGGCCGAGCGCGGCGCGCTCAATTTCCTGCAATTGCTGTCCGGTGTCGCCACTGCCACGCGTCAATATGTCGGCGTGGTGAAAGACACGCACGCGGCAATTCTGGATACGCGCAAAACCTTGCCCGGCATGCGGCTCGCGCAAAAGTATGCGGTGCGCGTCGGCGGCGGCATGAACCAGCGGCTGGCGCTCTACGACGGCATCCTGATCAAGGAAAACCATATTGCAGCGGCCGGCGGCATCACGGCAGCCATGCAGGCGGCACTGGCGCTGAATGCCGGCGTCACGATACAGATTGAAGTGGAAACGCTGGCGGAACTGGAAGAGGCATTGGCCGCCGGCGCAACCTCGGTACTGCTCGATAATTTCACGCTCGACATGATGCGCGACGCGGTGGCGCTGGCCGATGGCCGGGCGTTGCTGGAAGCGTCCGGCGGCGTGAACATGGGCACGGTGCGCGCGATTGCGGAGACGGGGGTGGACCGCATTTCAATCGGCAGCCTGACGAAAGATGTGCAGGCGACCGATTATTCATTGCGGATTGTCGGCCAGTAGTC
>CAMLDH010000169.1 GCA_946478765.1 uncultured Oxalobacteraceae bacterium
CATTTTCATAAGCGCCGAAACACAACGAATGGCCGATGGCTTTTTCCACGGTCGATAGCGGGATGCCGCGCGCCCAGGTCGATTCTTCGCTCAGGAAGCGATGGATCAACGGAACATTTAACTGCGTGACGTCGTCAGAAACGGTAATGGTCATGGTCGGGACTCCAAGGGGGCGGTTAGATATGAATCAATGCCCCAATTTTTTCAGCACATCCGACAACATTGCAATCATCTGATCGATTTCCTCAGTCGTCACATTCAACGCCGGCATGAAGCGCAGCAAATCGGGCCGCGGTGAATTCAGCAGCAGGCCCACCGGATGCATGTCACGCGCGGCTTCGACGATCTGTGTTCCGATATTGCTGCCAAGCTTAAGCGCGCGCAGCAGGCCTTCGCCCCGCTCGCCTTGCAAACCATGTTCGGCGGACAGCTTCAACAATGCCGCGCTGAGATAGGTGCCCTTGTCTTTCACCGATTGCAAAAAGCCGGGTTGCAGCAGCTGCTCCATTACGGCGCTGCCGACGGCCGTCATCAAGGGGTTGCCGTTGTAGGTGCCGCCCTGGTCGCCCGGTTCAAAGCAAGCGATCGCTTCGCGGCACAGCATGGCTGCCAGCGGCACACCGCCGCCGATGCCTTTGCCCAGGGTCATGATGTCCGGTTCGACATTCGAGAGTTGATAGGCGAATAGTTCGCCGGTGCGGCCTGTGCCGGTTTGCACTTCATCGACGATCAATAGCAAGCCGCGTTGTTTGGTCAGCGCGCGCAATGCCTGCATGAATTCGCGCGTGGCCGGGATCACGCCGCCTTCGCCTTGCACCGGTTCCAGCATCACCGCGACGGTTTTATCGGTAATCAGTTTTTCAACGCTGGCGAGATCGTTCAGCGCCGCTTTTGGGAACCCCGGCACTTGCGGCGCGAAGATCGTGTCCCAGCCAGTCTTGCCGCTGGCCGACATGGTTGCCAGTGTGCGGCCGTGAAAGCTGTGATCGAAGGTGATGATTTCGTAACGATTTTCATCAGCGTTGTTCTTGTTAAGCTTGCCCCATTTGCGCGCCAGCTTGATCGCGCCTTCGTTGGCTTCCGCGCCGCTGCTTGCGAAAAATACACGGTCGAAGCAGGAATTTTTTGTCAGCAATGATGCCAGCGCAATCGAGGGTTCGTTGTAGAACGCGGGTGAGGGATTGATCAGTTTTTTCGATTGCGCGGCGAGGGCATCCTGGATGCATTGCGGCGAATGCCCGAGGCAGTTCACGGCCCAGCCCTGCAGGTAGTCGAGATAGCGCTTGCCGGCATGATCGGTCAGCCACATGCCGTGGCCTTCGGTGAAGACCAGGGACGGCCGGTTGGTGATATTCAGGAGGGCGTTGACTTCGTACTGGCTAAATTCCATTTCGGGGCTCCGGGCAAGGGCGGGTTAATAATTAGTAAAAGGTGGGTCAGAGTTTTTTTTCGCGGCTTTTTGCGAAAATTACTCTGACCCCCTCTGAAAAAGATAGCGGTAAAGAAAGGGGCGAAAAAAAAGCCACAGGGTGGGCCTGTGGCTTAGTGATCAGCAAACGCTTACACGCACGGCTTCCCTGGCAAAGGCAGCTGGGTACGGCGTCGCAAGAGTTTGTTGGTTGCATTCATGGAATCAATATTAAGATGTTTTGCGCAGTGCGTCAAAACGTTTTTCAATCACCCCTTCGCCAAATCCGCCTCGGTCGTAAACGCGTCCGCATAAAACTCTTCTTCCGGCAATTTGCACTTTTCAACGAAATCCTTCTTCGCCGAATCGACCATCACCGGGGCGCCGCATGCATACACCTGATAGTTCGACAGATCGGGCAGGTCTTCCATCACCGCGCGATGCACGAAGCCGGTACGGCCGCGCCACTGGTCTTCCGGCAGCGCATCCGAGATGACCGGGATGTATGTGAAGTTCGGCAGCGTGCGCGCCCATTCTTCGCATAGCGCATGCATGTACAAATCCTTCGGCCGGCGCCCGCCCCAGTACAGCACCATCGGCCGCTCGGTTTTCAGATCGATTGCATGTTCGATCACGGCCTTGATCGGCGCGAAGCCGGTGCCGGATGCCAGCATTACCATCGGCTTGGCGGAATCCTCACGCATGAAGAAGGTGCCGAGCGGTCCTTCGAAACGCAGGATGTCGCGCTCTTTCATGTTGTTGAATACGTGATCGGTGAAGGCGCCGCCCGGCATATGGCGGATATGCAGCGTGATCGGTTCATCGAGATGCGGCGCATTGGCCATGCTGTAGCTGCGGCGCTTGTTGTCGCGCAGGATGAATTCAATGTATTGTCCGGCGCGATACTGCAGCCGCTCGTTGGCAGGCAATTGCAAGGATACGATCATCACGTCATCGGTGACCTTCTCGACCTTCGCCACGCGCGACGGCAGTTTCTTGATCGGGAACTCGCCGCTGCCCAGCACTTCGCGTGCTTCGATCACGACATCCGAATGCGGCGTGGCGCAGCAAAAGAGGGATGCGCCATTTTGTTCTTCCGCGGCCGACAGCGCCTTTTCCTGATGCGTGCCATGCGTGACGGTGCCCGCCAGCAGTTTGCCTTTGCAGGTGCCGCATGCGCCATTCTTGCAGCCATACGGCAGACCGACGCCTTGACGGATCGCTGCGGCGAGTACGGTTTCGCCATCGTCGCAGGTAAATTGCCGACCACTCGGCTGAACAGTTACTTGGAAAGTCATACAATCCTGAAGATGAAAAATAAAGTCATAAAAAAAATCGCCAAGCCGCGATTGCTGATTCTGGGTTGCGGCGACGTCGGCATGCGCCTGTTGCCGCTGGTGCGCGACCGTTTCCGGGTATTTGCGGTGACCAGCCAGCCGGCACGCCGCGATGAATTGCGGGCCGCCGGCGCCATCCCGATGATGGCCGATCTGGATCAGCCCGTGACGCTTGCGCGTCTTGCCCGTTTGGCATCGGTCATCGTGCATCTTGCGCCGCCTCAATCCGACGGAGCCAAAGACACCCGCACCCGCAATTTGACCGCCATTTTACCCGACCGTGCAACACTCGTTTATGTCAGCACGAGCGGCGTGTATGGCGATTGCGGCGGAGAACGGGTCGACGAGACACGTGCAGTCAATCCAAAAAACGCACGCGCCATGCGCCGGGTCGATGCCGAGCAAGTGTTGCGCGCCTGGGCCAGACGCGCTGGTTCGCGGCTTTGCATACTCCGTGTGCCGGGCATTTATGCTGCGGATCGTTTGCCTCTTGATCGTTTGAAAAAGGGTACGCCCGCGTTGCAGTCGGACGACGATGTGTTCACCAATCACGTCCATGCCGACGATTTGGCACGCATTATCGTGTCAGCGCTATTCAAGGCGCAACCGGGACGCGTATATCACGCAGTCGACGATTCGGAAATGAAGATGGCCGAATACTTCGACGCAGTGGCCGATGCTTTTGATTTGCCGCGGCCGCCGCGCCTGCCGCGTGCCGAACTGCAGAAAGTGGTGTCGCCGATGTTGTTGTCGTTCATGTCGGAGTCGCGGCGACTGACAAACGTGCGGATCAAATCCGAACTGGGTGTGCGTTTGCGCTATCCGCTGGTCAGTGATGCCCTGTCAGGCATGGCGGAGCGGAAATTCCCGTAGACGTTTCATGTCAATGCCGCCGTCACCTTCAGCACTTCGTCCGCCGTCGTCACGCCCTCCGCGATCTTGAGTGCACCGGCGACACGCAGCGGCTTCATGCCGTCCGAAATGCTTTGCTGTTTCAATGCATGGAGGTTGGTTTCGGCTTGAATCATTTTTGAAAACGGCTGCGTGATCGTCAGCAATTCATACAGTCCGGTGCGCCCGCGAAAGCCGGTCTGGCGGCACTCGGGACAGCCGACCGGGCGATACACGGCCGCCGGCTTCGGCAGTTTCCAGCCTTCGCTCAGACTGTCCCAGATATCGTCCGTCATGGCGCCGTCCGGCGCCTTGCAATGCGGGCAGAGCGTGCGTACCAGGCGTTGCGCCATGATGCCGATCAGCGTGGCTTCCAGCAGGTAATACGGCACGCCCAGTTCGAGCAGGCGCATCACCGCCGACGGTGCGTCATTGGTGTGCAGCGTCGACAGCACGAGGTGGCCGGTCAGGGCCGCCTGGATCGCCATTTCGGCGGTTTCCAGGTCGCGGATTTCGCCCACCATGATGATGTCGGGGTCCTGCCGCATCAGTGCGCGCACGCCATCGGCGAACGACAGGTCGATGCCGTGCTGCACCTGCATCTGGTTGAACGACGCTTCGACCATTTCGATCGGGTCTTCCACCGTGCAGACATTCACTTCGGACGTTGCCAGTGCTTTCAAGGTGGTGTACAGCGTCGTGGTCTTGCCGGAGCCGGTGGGGCCGGTGACCAGGATGATGCCGTGCGGCCGGCTGGTCAGGCGGTCCCAGCGCGTCGCATCGTCGGGCGGGAAGCCGAGTTCCGGCAGGGTTTTCACGACCACGTCCGGATCGAAAATCCGCATCACCAGCTTTTCGCCGAACGCGGTGGGCAGGGTGGACAGGCGCAATTCGATTTCCTGGCCGCCGGCGGTGCGCGTCTTGATGCGGCCGTCCTGCGGGCGGCGCTTTTCGATCACATCCATGCGGCCCAGCAGTTTGATGCGCGCGGTCATCGCGATCATCACGGTGGCTGGCACTTGATAGACCTGATGCAGCACGCCGTCGATGCGGAAGCGGATCGCGCTGAAGTCGCGTTTCGGCTCCAGATGGATATCGGACGCGCGCTGATCGAATGCATATTGCCACAGCCAGTCGACGATATTGACGATGTGCTGATCGTTGGCATCGACTTGCTTGTTGCCGAGTTCGACCAGTTGCTCGAAGTTGTTGCGCAACGCCAGATCCTGGCCGCCGGACTTGTGCGCGCCCTTGATCGATTTGGCGAGCGAGAAAAACTGCGCTGTGTATTGCGCGATATCGAGCGGGTTGGTGATCACCAGCTTGATGTGGCGGCGCGTGATTTTCGCGATTTCCGGTTCCCATTCGATGCGGTAGGGATCGGCGGTGGCGATGAGTAATTCGGTCGGCGTCAATTCGACCGGCAGGATGTTGAAGCGCGCCGCGTAACCGGCCGACATCACGTCTGCCACTTTGGCGAAATCGATCTTGAGCGGGTCGATGCGGAAAAACGGCAGGTTCACCTTGCCTGCCATCCATTCGGTCAGCCAGTCCAGCGTGATCAGCCGATGCGGCGGGAATGCCGATTGCAGCTTGCATTGCGCCACGGCGGTCAACGGATGCATCGCGATGGTGGCGTTGCGGAAGATCCCTTGGGCTTGCGTGAAATGTTTTTTGACCTCGGCTTTTTCAACCACGCCATCCGCCAATAGCCAAGTGAAGATCTGCTGCAAGTCCAGGTTTTTCGGTGCGGCTTTGGTCATGGCGATGCGCTTGGTTGGTGGGGCCGAAAGGGTACTGTTGTTGTCAAGCGTACCAGTCGCTCGCTAATTTGGTAAGTGAGGCGGGTGGAATTGTTGCTTGCCGCGCCCATTGTCAGGTCTTCAAGCCGTTCACCCATGCTTTGGTCGGCAGCTTGGTGGTTTGCGTGATGCGGGCGGCGCGCTCATGCAAGGCCGAAAAATCGAGAAGGGGCGCGGTCTTGAATGCGATTGCGACGACATTGCCTTCGTGGACTTCGGGCAGGCACAGCACTTGATCGAATGCGAAGCGCATCGCTTTCAGGTTCCTGGCGTAGCTCGGATGATCGCCGAACAGGTTCACCGTCATGATGCCGTGCGGCGTCAGGCACGCTGCGCACGCGGCATAGAACTCCGGGGTATCCAGTACCGGGCCGCGGGCCGTGGCATCGTACAGATCGACCTGCAGTGCGTCGATGCTGCCGTGATGGGCGAGGTCGTTCACAAAATCCATGGCATCCATTTCAAGCACGGACAAGCGCTCGTCATTGGGCGGCAGCTTGAACATCGCGTCGCATATCGTGATGACGGATGGATTCAGTTCAATGGCCGTGATGCGCGCCTCCGGAAACTGGCGATAACAGAACTTGGTCAATGCGCCGGTGCCGAGACCAAGTTGCACGATGCGCTGCGGTTGATGGTTGAACAGCATCCACGCCATCATTTGTTGCGCGTATTCCAGCTCGATCCAGTCCGGCTTGCGTATGCGCATCGCACCTTGCACCCATTCGGTGCCGAAATGCAAAAAGCGCACGCCGTCCTGCTCCGATAGGGTGACCGGCGCGAATTTCGGTTTGCGGGCCGGCTTCGGCGTGTCCGATGTCTTGGCGCTTTTGCCCGGTCCGGACTTGCGGTTGGCTTGCGCTTCGATGGATTTGCGTTTGATGAGCATGACGATTCTTTTCCGTGAAAGCGGGTGGGCATTCACTTTTGGGCAATCCGATTTGCGGGGAAGTGACGATATATTTATCCGATTTTACCGAATGATATCGCGCCACATCGCTAATTTCTGTTCGAATGTCCATTGCGCATTGGCGGGAGACGACGACGGCAGTACCAAAGTGTCGAATCCGGCTGCGGCAAATTGGCTGGCAAACTTGCCCGATGTTTTGCCGTTGAAACAGATGCGGACCAAATCCGGACATGGATGTTTCAGCGCGGCGAAATCATTTGCCTCGGCACGCCGTATCGCCGTATCAAGGCTGCCTTCGCGCTCGCATGCCGCAATGACATCCCACAAGCCGATGCGATGCGCCTGCAATCGTTGCAATCGCTCCGGATAAAAAAGTCCGACCAGGTCTTCATTAAGTACGGCTGAAAGCAAACGCCAGAACTGATTGCGCGGATGCGCATAATACTGCTGCGCCGATAGCGACGCCTCGCCCGGGAAACTGCCGAGTATCAGAATGCGTGTGTTGCGGTCGAGGACCGGGGGAAAACCGGTCAGCAAAGGGGAGGTTGCGGGCAGGGGCATGCCAAAATTATAGCGAAGATCATTGAATGCCAGATGCCGGATTTTAGCGATTGAATTCAGGCTACACTATTGCGAACGCATTGTTCCGCCACGCATAAGGTTCATCATGCCTGTTTATTTTTTGCGACGCTTGACCGGTCGAACCCGGACCCGCCGCGCAAACCGACAACTCGGATCGTTCCTGGCTTTTGTGGCCGGTGCGGTAAACGCGGGCGGCTTCCTGGCGATCAAACAATATACGTCGCATATGACGGGTATCGTGTCGTCGATCGCGGACGATCTGGTGCTCGGCAACCTGATGCTGGCATTTGCAGGTCTGTGCGCACTGGCGGCGTTTCTGATGGGCGCTGCCACCACTGCGATTTTGATCAACTGGGCGCGCCATCGCAAGATGCATAGCGAATATGCACTATCGCTGGCGCTGGAAGCGGTGCTGCTGGTGATGTTCGGCTTGCTGGGCGCCAATCTCGAATCGTTTGTCGCCGTTTTTGTGCCGGCGACGGTGATCCTGCTGTGTTTCATCATGGGTTTGCAAAATGCGATCGTGACCAAGATTTCGCAAGCGGAAATACGCACGACGCACGTGACCGGCCTGGTAACCGACTTGGGCATCGAGCTTGGCAAATTGATTTACTGGAATCGCAGCAATGTGGTCGGCAGCGAACATTACGTGGCCGCCAATCGGGACAAGCTGGCGATTCACGGCCTGATCCTGTCGATGTTTTTTGTCGGTGGCGTGGCCGGGGCGTTCGGGTTCAAATCGGTAGGATTCATTGCGACCTTGCCGCTCGCGTTCATGCTGTTGTTCCTGGCGTGTATTCCGATTCTTGACGACATACGGTTTTGGCCGGGTCTTGACCAGCGCCGCTCTGAAAAATAATACGGAGAGTGACTTGCTTTTCCATCGGATTCGCAGATTGCATTTAGGGCCCGCGCAGCAATAAGTTAGGCAATTTGGCGGTCGTAGCGGGATGCGTTGCAAGGCGCTCGACGCGACGCAGTGCGAGCACTGCTAGCGGCGGGCAACGCAGC
>CAMLDH010000170.1 GCA_946478765.1 uncultured Oxalobacteraceae bacterium
TAACAAACTGAGCAACCTGCCCGCCCTGCAAGATTTGGCCTCGCTCCAGGAACTTAATGTCACCTATAACACACTGAGCAACCTGCCGCCCTTGCCGGTTTCACTCCGGCGACTCCGCGCCTCTTACTGCTCGCTGAACAGTATGCCGCCCCTGCCGGCCGAACTCCAGGAACTCGATGCCTCCTGGAACCGGCTGACCACCCTGCCGGAGCCTCTCAGCACCATAGTGCAGAACGGTCGTCGTGTCGAACATCACCCACTTAAATTGATAATTTTGAAAAGTAACCCGATTCCCGAGGAGCAGATTCAGCGTCTGCGCGAGCTGATCGGTTTCCGTCCTGTAAACCGCGATCTCTTCCATCTCGTCGCGCTTGACGAGAGCGGCCGCACGCGTAGACGTTAGACGTAAATAAAGGACATATCACTTTGATAAACCGATTTTAAAAAAAACGATTATGCAGAATCAAAAGACTTTTTCGCCCTTGGTATTGCAACACGGCCTGCTTGCAAACATGCAGGAAGACGAGTTTCCAACCCGGCTTTTCGCATGGTCGCATCAAGCGCTTGAATTTACGCGCGGCGCCACGCATTTCGGTTTCGTCTTTTCGGGGGAGGCGGTGTTGAACTGCCCCGCAGGTTCTTTCGCCTTGAAACCCGGCATGTACTTTTCCGTATCCGGTTCGGCAACCGTTTCAGGCCAAAGCGAAGGAATCGTCATTTCCCGCCTTGGCTACGACGGCTTTTTCCAGCTCGGCGGTCCTGTCGAGGAAAACGGACGCCTGAATTACATCGACGGCTGCACCGATTCTCTGTTGACCCCGCCGATCATGATGGGCGATCCCTGCCTGAACCTGCTGTGCTTCCCGCCGGGGATTAACCAGACTTCGCACACCCATCCTTCCATGCGCGTGGGTATCGTCGTCAGCGGTGAAGGCCTCTGCCGCACGAAGGATGGCAATATACCGCTGCGGCCGGGACAGGTTTTCATCATCCATGCGCATCAGGAGCATGCCTTTGCCACACAAGGGCAATCGATGCGCGTGATCGCTTATCACCCGGACAGCGATTTCGGTGCGACGCACCAGGATCATCCGATGATCAACCGCACCATCGTGGATGGCGTGTCGGCGGCCGAATTGCCGCATCTACAGACCCGTTGAGGATGACTGCATGCGCTGGATAGAAATAAACCTGGAAACGTTCGCTGTGCGGCAAAGCGGATTCAGCGAGCACGCCGCGCACGGACGAGCAATTTTCCATTCGGGCAGCTTGGGCCACGCTACCCGGATCGAAGACATCAAGGATGCAGAATATGCGCAGCTCGTCGTTGTAGATACCGTGAGCAGGACCGTTGCCTTCGGACGCGATTATCTGGGGCACTATCCCCTGACCTATGGCTACACCGATCAGACGCTGCTCATTTCCGACAGCTACAGCCACGTCCATGGCGCGCTGCGTGCTCGTGGCGCTTCATTCACCATTTCCGAGGAAGCGCTGGCCTTGTTTTTCACCATGGGATTTGTACCGCATGGGCGGTCGATTTACCGCGAGATCGTCAACTGTGAAGCGACCGGCTACTACTTGTGGCAAAACCGCTCGGTCAGGCGCGTCAATTTATTCGAACCCATTGCCATTTCAGCTTCCGAATCAATCGGTGCGATCGGCGAGGCGATCGAAGCCGAGGTGGATCGCTACGCCAAGCAGAGCGACCGGATCGATATCTGGTGTTCGGGCGGTCTCGATTCATCGATCATGGCGATGCGCTTTAATGCAAAGCCAAGACAGGCCGACATCATTACCCTGGCATACGGCCATGCCATTCATGAGCAGTATGGCGATGGCGAGCGCCGTTTTGCGCGCACGGTGGCGCAAGCGACGCAAACGCACATGCGCGATGTCGACCTCAGCCCGCAGCAGTTCGATCGCATGCATACGATGTTCGCCGAAACCCATAACGGTCCGGTGATGGATTTTCCACTTCCGCCCAAGTATTCGTTGGCGCAAGCCACACGCGAGCTGGCGATCACGGGAGAGGCGGGCGATACGTTTTTCGGCGGCACCAAGAATGCATCGATCATGTATGCGCATCACAAGCAGCCCGATGCGGGCCTAGGGCGTTTGTATGCGGTCGCGCATAACCGTTATTTCAAGCATTTAAAGGAAATTTTCAAGCGCGGCGAGCAACTCGAAACTTTTGCGGTGGAACATTGCGACAAGTTGACACAAGCTTACCCTGGTGATGTGCAGCGCAAACTTTTCTACCTGAATTCCCATGAAAAGCTGGGGGGCATGATTTTTGCGCAGAGCTATTTCCCCAGCCAGGTTTTCGGGATCAGAGTCAGGCATCCGATTGCTTCTCTCGGCGTATACAAGGCCTCTTTTGCGGTGCCGGATCATCGCAAGTTTTCCTACCCGTTTTCCAAGATCGCATTGATCGAGCTGTACCGTGAACAACTGCCTCCTGTCATCGTGCAGCGCAAGAAATCAGGTACACAACTCCCGCTTGCCCATTACCTCAAGCATTTCAGTCCGGAGAAATTCGATTTCTCGCCATTGCGGGAAACCGGTTTTTTTCGGGACGCGTTTCTGGATAAGATTTCCGCTCCCAGTGCATGCGAGACAGTGCCACCGCTGTTGCTATACGCATGCACCACTCTCAACCATTGGCTTAAACACAAGGAACGACATCATGTTAAATCTATACCCACTCAAACCGGTCATCACCAGTAACAAGTGTCTGGCAGCGCTGTATGACAACCATCCCGAGAGCATCGATATGATCTCGGCGTGCCTTACCCCCGAAGAAGCGAATCGGCTGCTCGATCAGGGCGCCGTGTTCGATACCGTGGTGGTGCTCAACGGCGACGGCGAGCAGTTGATTCAGCGCTTGGTGCCGATGGCCAAAGATTACGACGAAGCACTGTTTCCGCAAATCCTGCCTGTAACACTCGATCATATCGATGGGCAAAGCGTGCCGGTCATCCACTCGGCACTGGGCAAGCGTCGCGCACGCGGTTTCTTTGCTGCAGGGGGATAAAAAATGCCGGTCAAAAAAGATGACGTATTAGGCCACTTCCGGCTGCTGCATCGGGCACTCGATCAGGCTGACAAGGACGCGATCCTGAGCTTTTCCAATTTCTCGGTACTGATTCGCGGCCATGATCAAGACCACATCCTGTATCCGCAATTTCTCGCTGTTTCCGAGGGAGAGCAATATTACGATCAAACCTTTTCCAATCAGTCCAAGAAATTTATCGGATGGCTGCCCTACTATAACAAGCGCTGGGAGCTGGCCTCTGACAAGCTGGAGTTCAAGCGCTATGCGCAGGAACATGGCTTGGCCACCCCTGAATTTTCCCTCGACCCGTCACGGGAAATGGCAGATGTGCTGATCAAATGTGATCAGTCATCTTTTGGCAACCAGATTCAAGGGCCGTTTCGCAGCAGTGCAGGGCTGACGCTGGATGTCGACGAAGGTGAGTATTTCGAACGGTTCATCAGCGGCACAATTCTCAAGATATGGTACTGGGACAGTACGCCCGCCTGCATGGAAATGGATACCATGCCCTTCGTAATAGGCGATGGTGTTTCTACCATTAAGGAACTGTTGCTGCGCAGGCTGGGCGAGCAGGGAAGACTGGCGGCCATGGATAAGCCTTTCGACTTCAGCAAGACAAAACAAGTGCTGGCATACGACGGGAAGAATCTGGAATCGGTCCTGGCGCGTCATGACAAGCAGCGCGTGGAGATTCGCTATGGATCGGATCTGAGGCTTCCCTGCTATCGGAAAGTGGTGAATCTACAGAAGCGGATGCCGGAGGACTTGAAAGAAAGTCTGTTGCGCATTGGTGAAGTCGCCTGGCAAGGAATCCCGGCCGAGATTCGCAACGACACAGTCTTTACGATCGATGCGATTTTAGATGCCGAGCGCAAGATCTGGGTGCTGGAAATGAACTCCAATCCGTTTGTGCATCCATTAGTCTATGGATTGATGGGACAAACTCTCTTTAAAGGGCAGACGCTGCCCACGGAGGCGAAGCACTGATTGGCGCTGAGGTCTGTGCCAACGTAAGGAACGGCACGGAATAAATTCCCGATTTTTGGGTTTCGGTATCTGGTCGGTGCTGATGCGCAAATATCCGACTGCAATCATTGCGCCCTTCACGCTGCTGGTGCCGGTTACCGGCATGTTGAGTGCCGCCATCGTATTGGGCGAGCCCTTGCAATGGTGGAAAATCACTGCCGGCATGCTGGTATTGGGCGGGTTGGCACTCAACCTGCTGGGTGCACGCATCATGCTGGCCATGTCTTCACTCAGATCCTCTTCCAAACCATAAAAAAAAAGCGCACCGAAGTGCGCTTTTTTTATTCAGTCATCCATCAACAACGAGGACTCATTAGAAATTCGGCTTGCTCGCGGCCTTGCTGTACGCGGCGATGCCGGACATGATTTCCGCTTTTGCTTCATCCGGACCGAACCAGCCTTCGATCTTGACCCATTTGCCTTGTTCGAGATCTTTATAATGTTCGAAAAAGTGCTGGATTTGCCTCAGGCGCAGTTCATTCATGTCTTCCGGCTTTTGCCAGTGCGTGTAGATCGGCAGAATCTTGTCGACAGGCACGGCCAGCACTTTTGAATCGCCGCCTGCTTCGTCCGTCATCCTCAATACGCCGATCGTACGGCAGCGTACGACGACACCGGGAAACAGCGGAAACGGCGTGATGACCAGGACGTCGACCGGGTCGCCATCGTCCGAAATGGTGTGCGGAATATAACCGTAGTTGCAGGGGTAATGCATCGCAGTACCCATGAAGCGGTCAACGAAAATCGCACCGGACTCTTTATCGACTTCGTACTTGATTGGGTCGGCATTCATCGGGATTTCGATAATGACATTGAAATCGTTCGGCAGGTCGCGGCCGGCGGGGACGTTATTGAGGCTCATGGCGCTTTCTCATTGGTAAAAGGTAATCTTTTAAACCGTAAATTATAGCCGTTTTCACGCGTTGATCGTGCGTCGCGGCACGTGGATCAGGCAGCCGGAACAGCCCTAAACGACAACGGCTTCCAGGAGCATTTCACGGCACTTGAACAATCGCAACCCGTCACAGCAGGGTCGCCAATGCACATTGGCGGTAATGGGCCGCCGCTTGTTCGGTCTGGCCCAATGCCTCATGCAATTGCGCCAGTTTCAGATGGACTTCACGTACCATGCCGGACTCGGTGGCATCGGACAGTGCCCGCTCAAGATGACGCTGCGCTTTGCCCCACAGCTTCTGCTTCAGGCACAAGGTTCCCAGCGTGAGCGCCAGTTCCGGATCGGCTGGACGCCGGTTGATCCAGTCTTCACAACGTTCGATCTGCACCAGCAATGCCTGTGAGCCTTCCGCGCCGGCGGAATCGCGATAGGCGCGCACCAGCCGATCATCCCATTCCACGACCAATGCCTTTTCCACCACTGCACATGCATCGGCATGCAGACCGCGCGCGTTGAACGCGCCAGCCGCACGCACCGCGACAAAAGGCTTCACACGATCGATGGCAGGAACTGTTGCCCATACGCGGTGGAGCGCCTCCTCATCGTACGCACGATCGAACAACAGATCTTCATAAGCGAGCTCGCGCAAGCGGCGCGACAAGGTCGGATGCAGTGCATTATGCTTGTCCAGCGAACGCACCAAGCGCAGCACTTCCGGCCAATTGCCGGCGCGCTGATTCGCCTTCAAGGCCAGACGCAATGCATGAATATGCCGGGTTCCGCTAGCGTTCAATTCCTTGACGACGTCCAGTGCAACGTCCGGACGGTGCTCATCGACCAGCAATTCGATCGAGGTCATCAGGCGTGCCGTCTTGAGCGAATTGTCGTCCTTCACCGTCGCCAGCCATGTATCGCGGCGCTCCGATTGACGCATGCGATGCGCCGCGCGGGCACCGATCAGTGCCGCCAATCCCGCGTTGCCCGGATTTTCGGCAGCGCGCCGGGCCGCTTTTTCCGCGTGGCCGAAACGGCCCTCGAACAGCGCCTTCAATGCATCGCGCAATGCGCGATTGCCTTCACGTTCGCGCCTTTCCTTGCGGTACGCCGCCACCTTCGCCGGCATTTCCTGCGTGCTGCGTATGGTGTTCAGGATGACATACAGGAACACGAACAGCAGCAGCGTCAGCAGCAGAAAAAAATTGAGCGACAGGTCGATGCGATATGGCGGATAAAACAGCACGACGTTGCCCGGATTGAAGCGGGCCGTTACCGCAAGACCGATCGCGGTGGCAAACAAGGTGAGGAGCCAGAGGAATATGCGCATGACTAAGGCTTCGCTTTGTAATTGCGCACCGCGTTGAGGCTCTCGGCCAAGGTCGGCATCTCGATCGAGAGATTGCTGCCCTGCACCTGCTTCAGCAGCGCTTGCGCGACCTGCGTTTGCTTGGCCCGTGTATCGAAATATTTGGTGATCGCATCTTGCGCGGCAATCATGTCATTGCGAAACGCCGATTCATTGCGCGACAACAGTGCCAAACGGGCATTGAGCAGGCGCAGCTTGAGGTTCTCGCGCGCATAATATGCCTGCCCCGGCGACAGCAACAGCGCATCCGACGTATCGACGCTGCGTACGCGAATCAATTGTCTTACTTCACTCCACATTTCATTGGCCCAGCTCTGCCATTTATCTTCGAGCGCCGCCAGCCATTCTCCGGATACGTTTTCCTTGCCGCGTGGTTCCCCGACTGGACTTGAGACAGCCCTGGATGCGACGTAGCGTGAATTCTTCGGTTGTGTAATCGGCACCACCGGCTTTTCATCGGAAAGCAGCGGCATGCCGTCAATCTGGCCGATGATGCTGTCGAGGCGCAGCGCAATGCCGGTGATATCAAGGCTGGGGAGGGCTTTCAGCTTATCCAGATCTTTCGCAATGGCGCGCCGAATAAAGATGAACTGCGGCTTGTCGGAGCGCGACAGACGGCTGTCGGCATTTTGCAGCGCAATCAGCGCTCCTTGCACATTGCCGGCCAGTTGCAGCTGCTGGCTGGCAGTGGACAACACCTGCTCGATTTCGGCCAGCGCCCAGTCGTCACGATTTCTGGAAAGCTCCTGGTACAGCTGCTCCAATGCCAGTTGCTGGCTTTGCGCCTCTGCCTGCTTGCTCTCCAATACCGTCACCTTGGCTTGCATCTCGCGCGCGCTTTCCTGCACGGTCTTGACCAGCACCTTGGTTTCGGCATTGATCGCGTCGCCATTCTGCAAGCGGCTCGCCACTTCAGTCCGCAAGCTGCGAATTTCCGCATGCGACACCCACCATTGCGCCGCCAGGAGTACGGCTAACACGACCAGGGCGGCATACAGCAAGCGGTTTTCGGTGTGATGCGGTTCGCGTCGCGGCATATTGGGTTTCGGTGCAGCCGGCTGCGCCTGTGGAGGCGCGGTCTGCTGTGCATTCGGTTCGGGGGAATTTGGCAGTTCGTTCATGCTGTCGATTGTAACGCGGCAAGCAAACGCTCGTCGCCTGATCCGGTTAAGGTGATATCAACAAAACCCAGAGCCCGCGCCGTTTCTTCGATGCGGACGTGAGGTACGATAATTCTTTGCTGTTGCATTTTTGTAACACCATCATCATCTGCGACCTGCTGCACCATCTGCATCAGGATGTGCAATGCCTCGGAACTGGTCACGATCCAGTCGCCTCCGGCCTCCAGCAAGGTCTGCAATTGCATACGGCGGGCTTGATCCAGCATCGGCGCCGCGCGTCGATATGCGGCCACCTGCCTCACCTGCACGCCGGCATCGCGCAACGCATCGGCCAGCAATTCGCGTCCGGTTTCGCCGCGGATAATCAAGACGCGCTTGCCCTTCAGCGCGTCCAGATCCAGGGTTTCCAGCAAGGATTGCGAATCGGTCCGGTGCGTATCGCGCGGACTGACGATATGGGAATTGAGCGCCGTCAC
>CAMLDH010000171.1 GCA_946478765.1 uncultured Oxalobacteraceae bacterium
TCTGTGAGGGTTTTGGTATGCATAAGCGTGGTTGGGCGTTCGGTTGCGGGCGCAGCGGGTGCGGCATCCGGATTATTCGATGACCTTCGGTACCAGGTACAAGCCATCCTGGGTCGCGGGCGCGACGCGCTGGTAGTCGTCGCGGCGGTTGGCTTCGGTCACTTCATCGTCGCGCAGGCGCAGCGCAAGGTCGGTCTGGAATGCGGCAATCGGGTGATTCAAGGGTTCGATGCCGGTGGTATCGATGGCTTTCATTTGCTCAACCAGCGCAAAGATGCCGTTGAGTTTGTCCAGGGTTTGGGCCGCCTGGGTGTCGGTAAGATCGAGTTGCGCCAGGTGTGCCAGGCGTTTGACATCGGAAAGGGCAAGTGACATGGGCGGATAGGGCACGGGTAAGCCGTGTTTGGCAAAAAGTATTTTAAGAAAGACAAAAGCGTTTTAACACTGATAAATACTTGTCAAAACGCTGTATCAGACATGCATTTTTTGAAGTTTCCGTTAGCAAATTTCAGACAAATTATAAGGTAGAATGACGGGCTATTGCCTGCCTGGTGTCGACATTGGACTGCCGCAGTGCCAAGAACCCTCATTTGTCGAGGCAGAGGCCGCATCGCTCAAGTGGTGTTTTTCTCTGCCCCGCGATAGATTTAATCATATTAAGCGCACCATGGTTGCGCATCAGGACGATACATGTTTGGATTTTTACGCAGCTATTTTTCTAACGACCTGGCGATCGATCTGGGCACCGCCAACACGCTGATTTACGTGCGTGGCTTGGGTATTGTGCTGGATGAACCATCGGTTGTTGCGATTCGCCAACAGGGCGGCCCGAACGGCAAAAAAACCATCCAGGCCGTTGGCAAGGAAGCCAAGCAAATGCTGGGCAAAGTGCCTGGCAACATCGAAGCGATTCGTCCGATGAAAGACGGTGTGATCGCCGACTTTACTGTGACCGAGCAAATGCTCAAACAGTTCATCCGCATGGTGCACGATTCCAAATTGTTCAAGCCCTCGCCGCGCATCATCATTTGCGTGCCGTGCGGTTCAACCCAGGTCGAGCGCCGCGCCATTCGCGAATCGGCACTCGGCGCCGGCGCCTCGCAGGTGTATCTGATCGAAGAACCGATGGCCGCCGCGATCGGCGCCGGTTTGCCGGTGTCGGATGCGACCGGCTCGATGGTGGTCGACATCGGCGGCGGCACCACCGAAGTCGGCATTATTTCGCTCGGCGGCATGGTCTACAAAGGGTCGGTGCGGGTCGGCGGCGACAAGTTCGATGAGGCGATCGTCAACTACATCCGCCGCAATTACGGCATGCTGATCGGCGAGCAAACCGCGGAAGCGATCAAGAAGGAAATCGGCTCTGCTTTTCCCGGCTCGGAAGTCAAGGAAATGGAAGTCAAGGGACGCAACCTGTCGGAAGGCATCCCGCGCTCGTTTACGATTTCGAGCAACGAGATCCTGGAAGCGCTGACCGATCCGCTCAACAACATCGTGTCCGCCGTCAAGAACGCGCTGGAACAGACGCCGCCGGAGCTGGGCGCCGACATCGCTGAAAAAGGCATGATGCTGACCGGCGGCGGCGCCTTGCTGCGCGACCTCGACCGCTTGCTGATGGAAGAAACCGGTTTGCCCGTCATCGTCGCGGAAGATCCTCTGACCTGCGTGGTGCGCGGCTCCGGCATGGCGCTGGAGCGCATGGACAAGCTGGGTTCGATTTTCTCCTACGAATAATCGTCGCTTTTTGCAGGACGCGCCTTGCGGGACGGATGGCATGGCAAGGCGCAAAGAGGTCCGGCAGGTCATGCTGGTCTGACCTTGGCAGGGCCGCACCTACTCTTACATTTGGCCTCAGTACACTAGGAAAAACAGGCTCTGATGGATTACAGCCCACCGCCGCTTTTCAAACAAGGCGCGTCAGCACGCGCCAAAGTGGTGTTATTCGCATTGATCTCCATCGCATTGCTGGTGGCCGATTCGCGCTTGCGCACGCTTACCGTGATTCGCCAGGTGGTCGGCACCGCGTTGTACCCGGTGCAGGTGGTGGTCTTGCTGCCGCGCGATACGATGTATGGTATCGCCGATTATTTCACTTCCTTGTCTTCGCTCGAAAACGAGAATAAAAACCTGAAGCGTCAGCAGATTGCCAATGCGCAGACGCTGCAGCAGGCGCAGCAACTGGTTGCCGAGAATGCGCAATTGCGCAAATTGCTCGGCACCAGCGAACAAGTGCCGGTCAAATCGCTGATGAGTGAAATCCTGTATGACACGCGCGACGCGTTTACCCGCAAGATCGTGCTCAATCGCGGCGCGCAGCATGGCGTGGCGAGCGGCCAGCCGGTCATTGACGACATCGGCGTCGTCGGGCAAGTCACCCGCGTGTTCCCGTTTACGTCCGAAGTTACCTTGTTGACCGACAAGGACCAGGCAATTCCGGTGCAGGTCGTGCGCAGCGGCTTGCGCAGCGTGGCGTACGGACTCGGCCAGTCCGGCGTGCTGGACCTGCGCTTCATGGCGGCCAATGCGGATATCCAGAAGGGTGATGTGCTGGTCACCTCCGGTATCGACGGCGTATATCCGGCGGGCTTGTCGGTGGCCCGGGTGGCGCAGGTTGAAAACAAGTCGTCCGATGCCTTCGCGCGCATCGTGTGCCAGCCGTTGGCGGGCATCGATCGCAACCGGCAGTTGCTGGTTCTGCTGGTTGATACGACTGTATTGGCGCGTCCGGAAGATGAAGCCCGGGACAAAAAAGACAGAATGGGTAAAAAGCGCGGCCATGAAGGCGTCAAGGAGCCGGCGAAAGAGCCGCCGCAGGAGGTGGCAAAAGCGCCTCCCAAAGAGCTTGCGCATGACGCGCCGAAAAATCCGCCGCCCGCGCCGCCCAAGGATGCTGCAAAACCCGTGGGAGAGGCCGTGAAACCCGTTGCAAACACGCCGCAGCAACCGAAGGAGCCTGCGCCATGAACAATCCGCACTACATCCTGCTGCCGGTCAGCGCGATCTTCATCACGCTCAGCCTGATGGCTGCATTTTTGCTGAATCTGCTACCGTGGGGCCAATGGATAGGTGTGCCCGATTTTGTCGCGCTGGTGTTGGTTTTCTGGAGCATTCACCAGCCACGCAAGGTCGGCATCGGCGTTGCATTCTTCATGGGCTTGCTGATGGACGTGCATGACGCGTCTTTATTGGGCCAGAATGCATTGGCGTACACCTTGCTATCCTACTTCGCCATCATGGCCCATCGTCGCGTATTGTGGTTCCCGACCGCGACGCAGGCATTGCATGTTTTCCCTCTGTTGCTGATGGCGCAAGCGGTGCAGCTTCTGGTGCGCCTGGTGGTGAGCGGCAAATTCCCCGGCTGGTTTTATTTTGCCGAAAGCTTCATCGCGGCGTTGCTGTGGCCGGTTGCGACCTGGATTCTGCTGGCGCCGCAGCGGCGCGCGATCGACCGGGATGAGACGCGGCCAATTTGATGACTTGCGGGACAGAGTTTGTGAGGCAGCTTGTCCGCCGAATTATTCTGTCCGCAACATTATGATGACTTGCGGGACAGAGTTTGTAAGGCAGCTTGTCTGCCGAATTATTCTGTTCGCAACATTATGATGACTTGCGGGACAGAGTTTGTAAGGCAGCTTGTCTGCCGAATTACTCTGTCCCCAACATTATAGAAAAAAAGCGGGCCGGCCTAGGCATCCCCCTCTGCGCGGCCTGTTCTGTTCCCAACTGAAATTGAAAAAAAGTACCCGTTCCCCAACAAGTCCGAATGACTGAATTCAAAAACACTGAACGCGAATTGCATTATTTCCGTCTGCGCTTGTCGGCGGTCGGCGTATTCGTGTTCATTTGTTTCGGATTGTTGCTGACGCGTTTCGTGTGGTTACAGGTATACAAGCACACCGACTATGCGGCGCAAGCGGAAGAGAATCGGATCTCGATCGTGCCGGTTGTACCCAACCGCGGGCTGATCCTGGATCGCAATGGCGTGGTGCTGGCGCGAAATTTTTCGGCGTATACGCTGGAAATCACGCCGTCCAAAATCCACGGCGAACTCGATGCCGTGATTGATGATCTGGCGACGCTGGTCGATATCCAGCCGAAAGACCGCAAGCGTTTTCGCAAGCTGCTGGAAGAGTCGAAGAATTTTGAAAGCTCGCCGATCCGCACCCGTTTGAGCGATGAAGAGGTGGCACGCTTCACTGCGCAACGCTATCGCTTCCCGGGCGTCGAAATCCAGGCGCGCCTGTTCCGCCAGTACCCATTGGGTCAACTCGCGTCGCACGTGATCGGCTACATCGGCCGCATCAGCCAGAAGGATGCGGAAAAAATCGAGGAAATGGAAGATGCCGCCAATTACAGCGGCACCGACTATATCGGCAAGGAAGGCCTCGAAAAAAGTTACGAGAAGTATTTGCACGGCACCACCGGCTATGAAGAGGTCGAGGTCTCGGCCGGCGGCCGTGCCGTGCGTACTCTGTCGCGCACGCCGGCCAGTCCCGGCAATAACCTGATCTTGTCGATCGACATCGAACTGCAGCGCGTGGTCGAAGAGGCGTTCGGCGAACGGCGCGGCGCCATGGTCGCGATTGAACCGGCCACCGGCGACGTGCTGGCGTATGTGTCGATGCCGACCTTCGATCCGAACCTGTTCGTCGAGGGCATCGACGCGCAAAGCTGGGAGTTTCTCAATACCTCGCTCGACCGGCCGCTGTTGAATCGCCCGCTGTCCGGCAGCTATCCGCCCGGTTCGACCTACAAACCGTATATGGCGCTGGCAGGGCTGGAACTGGGCAAGCGTACGCCGGCCCAGGCGATTTCCGATCCGGGATTTTTCTTTTTCGGCAACCACCGCTTCAACGACGACAAGCCGGGCGGCCACGGCGCTGTCGACATGTACCGCTCGATTGTTCAATCCTGCGACACCTACTATTACATGCTCGCCAATGACCTCGGCGTCGATGCGATGCACGACTTCATGAAACCGTTCGGCTTTGGCCAATTGACCGGCATCGATCTGGAACATGAACGCACCGGCTTGTTGCCGTCGACGACATGGAAGCGCAACGCGTATCGCAAGCCGGAACAAAAAAAATGGTATGCCGGTGAAACGATCTCGCTCGGCATCGGCCAGGGCTACAATTCGTTTACGCCTTTGCAGATGGCGCACGCAATGGCGAACCTGGCCAACAATGGCGTCGTGATGAAGCCGCATCTGGTCAAGATCATCGAGAACGGCGTGACCAAAGAGCGCACGCCGACGGTGCCGAAGGAAAGTTATCGCATCAACCTGAAGCAGGAAAACATCGACGTCATCAAGGCTGCAATGGCCGGCGTGCCGCGCGAAGGCACCTCGGTGCGCGCGTTTACCGGCGCCGGATATGTCTCGGCCGGCAAGACCGGTACCGCCCAGGTGGTCGGACTGAAGAAGGGCGAAAAGTATGACGCGAAAAAGGTGACGGAACGCCAGCGCGACCATTCGCTTTACATCGCTTTTGCGCCGGCCGACAATCCGCGCATTGCGATTGCGATCGTGGTCGAGAACGGCGGTTTCGGTTCCGAGGCCGCCGCGCCGATCGTACGCAGTGCGCTCGATTATTATTTGCTCGGCAAGAAGCCGATCGACAAGGACAAGACGCCGGTCGAAAAAGAGGAGGCGGTCGATACGCCTTCCGCTGCGGCATTGAAGGCGGAAGAGGAATCGGTCGGCGGTCCGAAGCCGGGTGCGGAAACGCAGGGCAACAAGGAGTGATCATGCAGCCAACCGTTACGTTCGCATTCGCGCCGGCATTTTCCAATAAGGAACTACGGTGAATCTGCCCCAAAGACGCCCGCTCTGGCCGCGCATCAAACCGCACTTGCTGGTGTTCGATGGTCCGCTGGCGCTGATCATCTTTCTGATCATGTCGGTCGGCATCGTGACGCTGTATTCGGCGGGCATCGATTTTCCCGGCCGGGTGGAGGATCAACTGCGCAACATCATGATCGCATTCGTCGTGATGTGGATTGCCGCCAATGTGCCGCCACAGACGCTGATGCGCTTTGCGGTGCCGATTTACACGGTGGGCGTGGCGCTTCTGATCGCGGTTGCGATGTTCGGCATGGTCAAGAAAGGCGCGCGGCGCTGGATCAATCTGGGGGTCGTGATTCAGCCATCCGAGATCATGAAAATTGCGATGCCATTGATGCTTGCGTGGTTTTTCCAGAAACGCGAGGGAATGATCCAATGGCGCGAATTCCTCGTCGCCGGACTGCTGCTTGCAGTGCCGGTCGGCCTGATTGCGCGCCAACCGGATCTGGGCACGGCAATCCTGGTGCTGGCGGCCGGGTTTTACGTGATTTTCCTGGCCGGTTTGTCATGGAAAGTATTGGCCGGCCTGGTACTGGTGGCTGGCGGGAGCCTGCCGATTCTTTGGGCAATGCTGCATGATTATCAGCGCGAGCGCGTGATGATGTTGATTGATCCATCATCCGATCCGCTGGGCAAAGGCTTTCATATCATTCAATCGACCATCGCGCTCGGCTCGGGCGGCGTGACCGGCAAAGGTTGGCTCCAAGGAACACAGGCACATCTTGAATTCATTCCGGAGCGCACCACCGATTTTATTTTCGCCGTGTTTTCCGAAGAATTCGGCTTGATCGGCAATAGCGTATTGCTGGTGTTGTACCTGCTACTGATCGGGCGCGGCCTGCTGATTGCCGCCAATGCGCCGTCATTTTTCACGCGCCTGCTGGCCGGGTCCATCACGCTCATCTTCTTTACTTATGCATTTGTCAATATGGGCATGGTTAGTGGTATCCTTCCCGTTGTCGGCGTGCCTTTGCCTTTCATGAGTTATGGCGGCACCGCCCTGGTAACCCTCGGCCTGGGTACCGGCATATTGATGAGCATTCAGCGCCACCGCAGACTGGTGCAAAGTTAGTTTCCCATCAGCACCCGGATCGGTATTGACTGACTGGTGCAACGCCGCCAGCCGGAAAAAGACGCGATTTCATGTCGCGTTATGGATTCAGATTGGTACGAAACCATCAACCCGACTTCAAGGAGTGCAGGATGCATTTGCGCCTAGACCAATGGAAAACGTATGTCGCGCCGGGCCTGTGTGCGTTGCTGCTGGGGTGCGGCAGCATGCCGAAAGCGCCTGTGTCCGCAGATGCTGCATCCAATCGTTCCGCGCCGGTTGCGTCCGGCGCCGGCAATGCAGCGCGCGCGCACCCGGCGTTGCCGGCGGCCGGCTCCGGGCGCGGCGGATACTACCTGGATGACGGTCCCGGCGACCAGCCGCCCGAAGGATTGCAGGCAACGCCGGATGCAGAACCGAAGATCGAACCGTATTCCACGCGCGGCAACAAACCTTACGTTGTATTTGGCAAAACCTATACGCCGCTTACCGATGAGCGCCCATTCAAGCAGCGTGGTGTGGGTAGCTGGTACGGCAAGAAATTCCACGGCCAGAAAACGTCATCCGGCGAACTGTACGACATGTACAAAATGACGGCGGCGCATCCGACGCTGCCGATTCCCTCTTATGCGCGCGTGACCAATCTCAGCAACGGCGTGCAAGTCATTGTGCGCGTCAACGACCGCGGTCCGTTTCATTCGAGCCGCATTATCGACTTGTCGTACACCGCTGCGCTGAAACTCGGCTATCTCGGCAAGGGCAGCAGCATGCTGGAAGTGGAACGTCTGTTGCCGGACGAGATAGAAGGTATCGCGGCTGCCAAACGGAATATGCCGCAACAATCACAACAATCGCAACATCATTATACCACACATTTCATAACTCATCAACCAAGAAGCCCAAGAAGAAGCACAAGAAGAATAAGAAGAAGCAGAATAAGAAGAAGCAGAAGTAGAAGAAGGAGAAGCAGAAGAAGGAGGAGC
>CAMLDH010000172.1 GCA_946478765.1 uncultured Oxalobacteraceae bacterium
CTGGCGCACTCGAACGAATCGGAATGGAAGGCGTTCAAGAACAACAAGAACAACGAGGCCTTCCTCGATCGTATCTATATCGTCAAGGTGCCGTACTGCCTGCGCGTCACCGATGAAATCAAGATTTACGAAAAGCTGGTGCGCACCTCGTCGCTGACGAAAGCGCATTGTGCGCCGGGAACCTTGAAGATGATGGCGCAATTCTCGGTATTGTCGCGCCTGAAAGAGCCGGAAAATTCCAGCATTTACAGCAAGATGCTGGTGTACGACGGCGACAACCTGAAAGATACCGATCCGAAGGCGAAGTCGCGGCAAGAATATTCCGACTATGCAGGGGTCGATGAAGGCATGAATGGATTGTCGACGCGCTTTGCGTTCAAGATCCTGTCCAAGGTATTCAACTTCGATACCACCGAAGTCGCGGCCAATCCGGTGCATTTGCTGTATGTGCTGGAGCAGCAGATCGAGCGCGAGCAGTTTGCGCCGGAAACCGAGCAAAAGTATTTCTCGTACATTAAAGAGTATCTGGCGCAGCGCTATGTCGAATTCATCGGCAAGGAAATCCAGACCGCCTATCTGGAAAGCTACTCCGAGTACGGCCAGAACATTTTCGATCGTTACGTGACGTTCGCCGACTTCTGGATTCAGGATCAGGAATTCCGCGACCCGGATACCGGCGAGAGCTTCGACCGCGATGCGTTGAACAATGAACTGGAAAAGATCGAGAAGCCGGCGGGCATTTCCAATCCCAAGGATTTCCGTAACGAGATCGTCAATTTCGTGTTGCGCGCACGGGCGCAGAATGCCGGGAAAAATCCAACCTGGACCAGCTATGAAAAGCTGCGGACGGTGATCGAGAAGAAAATGTTCTCCAATACCGAAGAATTGCTGCCGGTGATTTCATTCAATGCGAAAGCCAGCGCCGACGATGCGAACAAGCACCAGGAGTTCGTGTCGCGCATGGTGGAAAAAGGGTATACGGCCAAGCAGGTGCGCTTGCTGTGCGAATGGTATCTGCGCGTGCGGAAGTCGTCGTAGCTTATTGATTAACTGATGTCACGTAGTGAGCGCCCCTCTTCCGTTGGCGGGAGAGGGGCGGTCGCGCATCAGATGCAGGAGGCATATTGGCTTACCTAATTGACCGGCGCCTACAGGGAAAGAACAAATCTGCCATCAACCGTGAACGCTTTTTACGGCGTCACAAAGGGCAGATCAAGGAAGCTGTTGCGCGCGCGGTGAAGGGCCGCTCGATTACCGATATCGAGAACGGCGAAAAAGTATCGATTCCGGTCAAGGACATCAGCGAGCCGGGCTTCGGCCATGCCCGCGGCGGCATATGGGAAACCGTCAGTCCGGGCAACAAGGAATACCAGAAGGGCGATCGCGTCGCGCGTCCGAAAGGCGGTGGCGGCGGCTCTGGCAAAGGCAAGGCCGGCAACAGCGACCAGATATCGGAAGACGATTTCATCTTCGAACTGTCGCGCGAAGAATTCATGAATTATTTCTTCGAGGACCTTGAGCTGCCCAACATGGTGAAGACGCAGCTCACCGCCAGCACGGAATTCCGCAATCAGCGCGCCGGCTACAAGATGTCCGGCAACGCGTCCAATATCCATATCCTGCGCTCGCTGCGCGGCGCGTTGGGCCGGCGCATCGCGGTCGGCGGCCGCTCGAGCCGGCGTCTGAAGGAGGCGGAAAAGGAATTGAGCGCGCTGTTGCTGATTGCCACCGAAGACGATCCGCGCGTGCAGGCGCTCAAGCGCGAAATCCATCATCTGCACGCCAAGCTGTATGCGATTCCGTTCATTGATCCATTCGACCTGCGCTACAGCAATCGCATCAAGGTGCCGAAGCCGTCGAGTCAGGCGGTGATGTTTTGCCTGCTCGATGTATCCGGTTCGATGGACCAGGCCAAGAAGGATATGGCCAAGCGCTTTTTCATATTGCTGTATCTGTTCTTGACGCGCGCCTATGAAAAGATCGACGTGGTATTCATTCGCCACCATACGCAAGCAGCCGAAGTCGATGAAAACGAATTTTTCAATTCGCGCGAGTCGGGCGGCACCGTGGTGTCGTCGGCCCTGAACATGCTGACCAAGGTCATGCATGAGCGCTATCCGAGCAGCGACTGGAATGTCTATGTCGCGCAGGCATCGGATGGCGATAACTGGGACAACGATTCCGTGACCTGCCGCGACCTGCTGATCAATACGATCATGCCGGCGGTGCAGTATTACGCGTATATCGAAATTACCGAGGGGGAGCCGCAAAATTTATGGGAAGAATATTTGAAGGTGCCGCAAACCCATCCGCATTTCGCGATGCAGAAAATCGAGTCGCCGGCCGATATCTACCCGGTATTTCGCGAACTGTTTAAAAAGCAGCAATCGACATCATGAAACCCATCAGCAAGCCGGCCAAAAAGCAGCCCCGCAATAAACCCGACAAACCGGGACGCCTGCCCGAGCAATCGGAGTGGACCTTCGAGCTGATCGAGCAGGCGCACGACGAAATCCGGCGGGTGGCGGAGAACTTCGGCCTGGACACCTATCCGAACCAGCTCGAAATCATCACCGCCGAGCAAATGATGGATGCGTATGCATCGGTCGGCATGCCGGTGTCGTACCACCACTGGTCGTTCGGCAAACATTTCCTGTCGACTGAAAAAAGCTACAAGCGCGGCCAGATGGGATTGGCGTACGAGATCGTGATCAATTCCAATCCCTGCATTGCGTACCTGATGGAAGAAAACAGCCTGACGATGCAGGCGCTGGTGATTGCGCATGCGGCGTACGGCCATAACTCCTTCTTCAAGGGCAATTATCTGTTCCGCGCCTGGACCGATGCCGAGGCGATCATCGATTACATGGTGTTTGCCAAGAAGTACATCGCCGACTGTGAGCAGCGGCACGGCGTCGATGCGGTCGAATTGCTGCTCGATTCCTGCCATGCATTGCAAAACTACGGGGTCGACCGCTACAAGCGTCCACCCAAGTTATCGTTGCTGGAAGAGCGCGAACGGCAGCAGGAGCGCGAGGATTATCTGCAATCGCAGGTCAACGATTTGTGGCGCACCTTGCCCCGGCGCGAAGAGCAGGTGGAAGACGACAGCCCGGAACGCTTTCCGCCGGAGCCGCAGGAAAACCTGTTGTATTTCATTGAAAAATACGCGCCCTTGCTGGAACCGTGGGAACGCGAGATCGTGCGTATCGTGCGCAAGATATCGCAGTATTTCTATCCGCAGCGGCAAACCCAGGTGATGAATGAAGGCTGGGCCACGTTCTGGCATTACACGATCCTGAATCAGCTCTACGACGAAGGCGTGGTCGGCAACGGCTTCATGATGGAATTCCTGCAAAGCCATACCAACGTGGTCTACCAGCCGTCGATTACCAGCAAGTATTACAGCGGCATCAATCCCTATGCGCTCGGGTTTGCGATGATGCGCGACATTCGCCGCATTTGCGAAAACCCGACCGAGGAAGACCGCGCATGGTTTCCGGATATTGCCGGCAGCAATTGGCAAAAGACGCTGGACTTTGCGATGCGCAATTTCAAGGACGAGAGTTTCATCGCGCAATACCTGTCGCCCAAACTGATCCGCGATTTCCATTTCTTTGCGGTACTGGATGACGACAAGGACGAGAAACTCAGCATTTCCGCGATTCATGATGAAAGCGGTTATCGCTATGTGCGGCAACGCCTGGCCGACCAATACAACATGGGCAACCGCGAACCGAATATCCAGGTCTGGTCGGTCGACAGTCAAGGCAATCGCGCGATGACCTTGCGGCATACCCAGTTTCAGCGCCGCCCCCTGAACCCGCAGGCGGAAGAAGTATTAAAGCATGTGACGCGGCTATGGGGATTTGACGTGGTGTTGCAGACGATCGATCCGGAGGGCCAAGTGCTGGGCTCGCTGGAATGCAAATCGGAAAAACGGCACCGCAAAATTTAAGAATTATCCGGCTTTATCCGGCGGCAATTGGCAGCCGCCGTACTTTTGCGGGATAAACACATCGGATCGGCATGCCTACATGATCCATGCCGGCGCCCGTTTGCGGCGCTGGTAAATTTTTCCGCCTTCAAGTAGCTTTTTCTTGCGCGTCCTCCGATGCAGCGCTGCGCTTTTTCGCCCCGCGGTACCGCGCATTATCCTGATGGGGACGCATATTGCGCATCAGGCATGCCGCTTGCCTGCTCTTTCCTATCCATCCGGTTCCTATCGGTAACCGACTTCTTCCCAATGGAAAAGGAGATATCATGTTCAATCCAATATTCAGGCGGGGTTCTCCGGCCAATACGCTGGGGTTTTTCACGGCGGCACTGCTGATCAGTGCCGCTTCGGTACATCCGCAGACCCCTACGCCATCGGATCCTGCATCCGGTGGCGCCATGCAGAGCGGCCAGAGCCAATCCGGCGCCATGCAGCAAGGCAGTCAGAGCGATACGCAAAGCGGCAAGCAAAGTAGCGGCACATCCGGCACCAGCAGCGGCACATCCGGCACCGGCACCGGCACCAGCAGCGGCACTGCCGCCGATACCGGCAAGGCGACCGGGGCTGCCGGCGGCAGCAATACTGGCACGACGGCAAGCACTGCATCAGGAAAGGCGCTGAGCGCGGCCGACCGCAACATGATGCGTGATTTGGCCTATGCCAATCTGTCCGAGGTCGCCATGGCCAAGCTGGCGCAAGAAAAGACAAGCAATGACGAGGTGCGCAATTACGCGCAGCGCATGATCGATGACCACAGCAAGGCGATGGACCAGTTGCAACAACTGGCGCAAGCGAAAGGCGTGCAATTGCCGACGGCGCCTGATGCCACGCATCAGGCGATGGAGAAAAAATTGCGGGCAATGTCGGGCCAGGAATTCGATCGCCAATACATGCAACAGGCCGGGATGCAGGACCATCGCAAAGTGCACAGCTTGGTAGCGCGGGTCAGCACGCGTGCGCAGGACCCGGAGTTGAAAACGCTCGCCGGAAATTTACTCCCTAATATCGATCAGCATTTGCAAATGGCGCAGAAAATGCGCAGCAGCAAGGGAGCACAGACTTCCAGCGGCCAATGACACCTTGACTTAACTTAACCTTAACCGGATGGAGCGACACTATGGACAAGGACGATGTTATCGCAACCCTGAATGACCTGACCGAAACCAGCCGGGATGGCGCGGAGGGCTTTCGCGCCTGCGCTGAAGGCGCAAGCGCTGTACAGCTCAAAACGCTGTTCGCGGACCGGGCGCGCGACTGTGACGCGGCGGTGCTGGAACTGCAGGATATTGTAGTTTCGCTCGGGGGCGATCCGGAAACCAAGAGCAGTTTAAGCGGCACCTTGCATCGGCGTTGGCTCGATATCAAGTCTGTCGTCACCGGTCACGACGATTTGGCGATTCTGGAAGAATGCGAACGCGGTGAAGACGTTGCCAAACGCAGTTATCGCAATGCGTTGGAGAAGGTGTTGCCGTCTGAAATTCGTGCGGTCGTCGAACGTCAATATCAGGGGGTGTTGCGTAATCATGACGAGGTAAAAGGCTTGCGCGATCAGATGCAGGCGGCGCGCAATCTGGAGAAGCGCTGAGCTTTTCGCGGGTCCCGGGCCACTCAATAGCGATCCGGGTCGCGCGTAAAAACCTGGAAATTCTTGCGGCCTTTTTGCTTGGCGTCATACATCGCGGCATCGGCGTCGTTGTCGTGCCGCTTGGCTGCCGCCATGCCCGCCCCAGCCGGTCTTCCAGCGGGCGGGGATTGGGCCGAACTGGATTTGGTTGGTTGTTCTCATGACCTGCGTGGAGGATCTTTCCGGTTCACCATTGCGGCTGCTCTTTGCCGGACGCATCGGGTCATTTTTGTTGCTCTCCCTGTTCAGCCATTCGTTGTCCGATTTTCCATTGCGCGCGCGCGTTGGGCGGAAATCGCGTGGGGTAAAATAGCGCCCTGCCGGTTGTTGCCGACTCCCTCCCCCAGAGTCACAGCTGGTCCCCTTATTGGCTGGAATGAAGCATGCTGCGATTGACCGACGTTCAACTCCCTCTCGACCATCCCGAATCCGACCTTGACGCGGCGGTTCTCGCACGGCTCGGCATCGCCGCCGAGGATTTGATCGGCTTTACGGTCTTTCGCCGCAGTTATGACGCGCGCAAGAAGTCGGCCATCATTTTCATCTATACGCTGGACGCCGAGGTCAAAAACGAAGAAGCCGTCCGCAAGCGCTTGCAGGGCAACCGCAATGTGACCCCGACGCCGGACACCGGCTACCATTTCGTCGCGCAGGCGCCGGCCGGATTGCGCACGCGCCCGGTGGTGATCGGCGCCGGTCCGTGCGGCATCTTCGCCGGCCTGATCCTGGCGCAAATGGGGTTTCGCCCGATTATCCTGGAACGCGGCAAGGAGGTGCGCGAGCGCACCAAGGACACCTTCGGCCTGTGGCGCAAACGGGAATTGCATCCGGAATCGAATGTGCAGTTCGGCGAAGGCGGCGCCGGCACTTTCTCCGACGGCAAGCTCTATAGCCAGGTCAAGGACCCGAAGCATTACGGCCGCAAGGTGCTGACCGAATTCGTCAAGGCCGATGCGCCGCCCGAAATCCTGTACGTGAGCAAGCCGCATATCGGCACCTTCCGGCTGGTGAAGATGGTCGAGCTGATGCGTGCGACGATCGAAGAACTGGGCGGCGAATTCCGCTTCCAGAGCAAGGTCGATCATCTCGAGATCGAACATGGCCAGGTGCGCGGCGTGGCGCTGGCCGGCGGCGACACGATCGCGACCGACCACGTGGTGCTGGCGGTCGGCCACAGCGCGCGCGACACCTTCCAGATGCTGTATGACCGCGGCGTGTATGTCGAGGCCAAGCCGTTTTCGATCGGCTTTCGTATCGAGCATCCGCAGTCGCTGATCGACCGCTGCCGCTTCGGCAAATTCGCCGGCCATTCGGCATTGGGCGCGGCCGATTACAAGCTGGTGCATCACTGCGGCAACGGCCGTTCGGTCTACAGTTTTTGCATGTGCCCGGGCGGCACCGTCGTGGCCGCCACGTCGGAGCCGGGACGGGTGGTGACCAACGGCATGAGCCAGTATTCGCGCAATGAGCGCAATGCCAACAGCGGCATCGTGGTCGGCATCACGCCGGCCGATTATCCCGGCCATCCCTTGGCCGGCATTGCATTCCAGCGCCAGTGGGAGTCGCGCGCATTCGAACTGGGTGGCGGCAACTATGATGCACCCGGACAGCTGGTGGGCGACTTTATCGCGGACCGGCCCTCGACCGAATTCGGCGCGGTATTGCCGTCGTATAAACCCGGCGTGCATTTGGGCGACTTGAATTCGTCATTGCCGGATTACGCGATCGCAGCGATCCGTGAAGCCTTGCCGGCGTTCGACCAGCAGATCAAGGGTTTTGCGATGCAGGATGCGGTGCTGACCGGCGTCGAGACCCGCACCTCGTCACCGATCCGCATCAAGCGCAAAGACGACGACTTGCAAAGCGTGAACACGCGCGGCCTGTATCCCGCCGGTGAAGGCGCCGGCTATGCCGGCGGCATCATGTCGGCCGCGATCGACGGCATCAAGGTGGCGGAGGCGGTGGCGTTGAGCATGGTGGCAAGTGTGACGCGCGGGTAAGGAACGTGCACGGAATAACTTCCTGATTTGGACGCGGCGGACGGGATGGTGAAGCAGGGAATTCGGATCGCATGCGATCCGCCTGCGTAACGGCATCGCCTTGCAAGGCGATGTTCCTGTGCAAGGAAGGAGTGCTCCCTTGCAAGGGAGCACCGTTACGCGGGCATGCGACATGTCGCATGAATTCCCCGCTCCACCGCCCCGAGTGCCGTGTAGCGAGCTACACAAACGAGGGGCAACGCGGCAATGCGC
>CAMLDH010000173.1 GCA_946478765.1 uncultured Oxalobacteraceae bacterium
ACGTGCTCGCCGCGCCGGCGGACCCGTCGCAGGCGATGGATATCAAACCCGAGCATATCGATGCGCTGGTGCGGCTGGCCCGCCGTCATTACGACTACATCATCCTCGACATCGGGCACGCGCTGGATGCGCCGACCATCCAGGCGCTCGACAAGGCGGACAAGATCTATGCGGTGCTGCAAAGCACGCTGCCGTTCATTGGCGGGGCAAAACGCATGATCGAGATTTTCCAGAAACTGGAATATCCTGAATCCAAGACGGAGCTGATACTGAACCGCTACGAAACAAGCTGCGACGTGAATGCAAAGGCGATTCAGACTGCTCTGGGCAAGCCGATCTGCCTCACGCTGCCGAATCACTACGAGGCGGCCATGGCGTCAGTGAATCAAGGTATCCCGGTAGTCCGGCTTTCCGGAAAAAGCACACTGTCGAAGGCACTGACGGAGTGGAGCGCACGATTGCATAACAAGCCGGCGCAGGAACGCGCCAGCTGGTTACAACGCATTCTGACGCGCGCATGATTGCAACGACGTTAAAGGAGGGAATAGCAATGTCACTACGCAACAGGTTTCAGAGCAGCCATGACACGAGCACGGTCGTTGAAAATCTGGCTCCGCGCGCCAAGTCGAGCGAGAGCCAGTCGTACCGGGCCCTGCGGCAGAGCACGCATGCAACGCTGCTTGAACGGGTCGATCTGACGGCCATGGAAAGGCTGCCGCTGGCGCAGCGCAAGGATGAGCTCAGGCAGACGGTGGGCCATGTGCTCAGCGCGGAGAACGCCATGCTCAACGATGCCGAACACCAGGCCATGGTGCGCGACATCCTGCATGAAATGCTGGGCTTCGGGCCGCTCGAACTGCTCATGGCCGATCCCACCGTAACCGACATCATGGTCAACGGCCATGACCGCGTGTTCGTCGAACGCAAGGGCGTGCTGGAGGAGACCGGGGTGTGCTTCAACGACAACGAGCACCTGATGCAGATCATCGAGAAGATTGTGTCGGGAGCGGGCCGCCGCATCGACGAGTCCAGCCCGATGGTCGATGCGCGCCTGCCGGACGGCTCCCGCGTCAACGTCATCATTCCGCCGCTGGCAATCGATGGGCCCATGATGTCGATCCGGCGCTTTAGCGTCAATCCGTTGACCATGACCGACTTCGTCGCGTTCCAGAGCCTGTCCGAACCGATGGCCAGCTTGCTTGAAGCAGCCGTCCGGGCCCGGCTCAATATCGCGATCTCCGGCGGCACGGGCAGCGGCAAGACCACGCTGTTAAACATCATGTCCAGCTATATCGGCGCCACCGAGCGGGTAGTGACCATCGAGGATACTGCGGAGCTGCGGCTGCAGCAGCCGCACGTGGTGCGGCTGGAATCGCGCCCGCCGAATATCGAGGGCAAGGGCGAAATTTCCCAGCGCGCGCTGGTGAAGAACGCGCTGCGCATGCGGCCCGATCGCATCATCATGGGCGAGGTTCGCGGCTCTGAGGCCATGGATATGCTGCAGGCGATGAACACCGGGCATGATGGCTCGCTTGCCACACTGCACGCAAACTCACCGCGCGATGCGCTCATGCGCCTGGAAAACATGATCAGCATGGCCACCTCGGCGCTGCCCTTGAAGGCGATCCGCCAGCAGATCACGTCCGCGATTTCCATCGTTATCCAGATTGCTCGCATGTCCGACGGCCGCCGCAGGATGGTCAGCGTGCAGGAAGTCACCGGCATGGAGGGAGAGACCATCACGATGCAAGAGATCTTCACCTTCCGCCAGACCGGAATCGCGGCCGACGGCGCTGTGCTCGGGCACTTCCAGGCGACCGGCGTGCGTCCGCGCTTCTGCGAGCACCTGCAGGCGCGCGGCATCAACCTGGCCGAGGGCATGTTCGACCCTGGCCGGTTTTGCGCCATCAACGCGTAATGGAGGCCGCAATGGACTATCTCTACCTGGCATCCATAGGCGCGGTGTTCGTTGCCGTTGCCTTGCTGGCCGAAGCCCTGCACATCCTGTGGCAGTCGAAGTTCAGCCCTCAGGCGCGGCGAGTCGGGCGCCGCCTGCGCAGCATGTTAGGCCCCAGCGCAGAGCCGCAGTCGATGGCAACCCTGTTGAAAAAGCGCATGCTGAGCGATCATCCAGCGGTGCACGAACTGCTGGCAGGCCTGGCGCCAGCAGTCAGACTGGACCGCTTGCTGGAGCAGTGTGGATCGCGCTTGAATGTCGCACGTTTTTGCCTGCTCTCGTTAGCGGTTGCCGGCGCTGTGCTGGTTGCCCTCGTGCTTGCCTCCGCTCCGGCTGCGCTCGCCATGGCGGCTGCGCTGGCGGCCGGGATACTGCCCCTGGCGTGCCTGGTGCGGAAGAAAAAGCATCGCTTCGCCGAGATCGAACAGCAACTGCCGGAAACCTTGGATCTGATCAGCCGCGCATTGCGCGCCGGCCACACCTTGCCTGCAGCCATCAAAATGGCGGCCGACAAGATTCCCAATCCGCTCGGCGGGGAATTCGGCATCGTCTTCAATGAAATCAACTACGGCGTGCCGATGCCGGAGGCATTGAGGAATCTGTCGGTGCGCATGCCGGGCAGCGACATCGGCTTCTTTGCCGTCGCGATCCTGATCCAGCGCGAGACCGGGGGCAACCTCGCCGCGCTCCTCGACACCATCGCCAAGATTGTGCGCGAGCGCTTGAAACTGCTGGCCCAGGTCAAGGTGTTCTCGGCAGAGGGCCGCCTGTCGGCCTGGATTCTCGGGCTGCTGCCTTTTTTGTTGGGCGGCACGCTGTGGTTCCTCAACCCCGGTTTCATGCATGTGCTCTGGGCCGATCCTGACGGCATCAAGATGCTGGGTGCGGCACTGGCGCTCATGATGGTCGGAATATTCTGGATGCGTTCGGTCGTTCGCATTCGCAGCTGAGACAGGAAAGGGACAAAGTCATGACTATCATTTCCATGCTGTATCTGGCGCTCATCTTTATCGCGGTGTTCGGCGGCGCCATGCTGCTGTTCGGCGCGGTGCTGCCCAGCAGGGCCGGGCAACGCTTGAAGTCGCTGTCGGCGGGCGAGCCGGCGATCGACTCGAATTCCTCGTCGGAGTGGGTGACGAAAATAGCGAAAATGTCGGGCCCGCTGGCGAAACTTTCCATTCCGGGCGAGGCATGGCAGGACTCTTCGCTGAGGCAGCGTTTCATGCGGGCGGGATTCCGCCACGGCGATGCGCCAACCATCTTCTTCGCGTCAAAGACGCTGCTGGCCGCCGCTCTGCCTGCGCTGCTATGGCTGGTGACGACCGGCGCCGGCATCGCGCTGTCGGCAAAGATCCTGTCGCTATGCCTGCTGGCGGCGGGGGCTGCCGGTTTCTACCTCCCGAACTACGTTCTGGCGGCCCTTGTCCGGCGCCGCCAGCGCGAGATTTTCGACGTCCTGCCCAATGCGATGGACCTGATGACGATCTGCGTTGAAGCCGGCCTCAACATCGACGCTGCCATCGGCCGCGTAGCGCAGGAAATCATGCTGACATCGTGCATCCTCGGCGAAGAGCTCCACCTGGTAACGCTCGAACTGCGCGCCGGCAATAGCAAGGAAAAGGCGTTGCGCAACCTGGCGCTGCGCACCGGCCAGAGCGATGTCGATACGCTGGCCACGATGCTGATCCAGGCCGAGCAGTTCGGCACCAGCATCGGCGATTCCCTGCGTGTGCATTCGGAACACCTGCGCACCAAGCGCCGCCAACAGGCGGAGGAAGCCGCGGCGAAAGTGGCGCTGAAGCTCTTGATGCCCTTAATCTGCTGCATCTTCCCGGCGCTGATGGCCGTCATGCTCGGGCCTTCGTTCATCCACATCCGCCACAGCCTGATGCCGTCGCTCGCTGGACAATGACACGTTCGTCTTACTCCTACTCCTGAAGGAAACTATCATGAAGAAAACCAAAGTCTTGCTCCCGCTAGTCTGCGGCATGTCCCTCCTGCAGGGATGCCAGACCCTGAACCCCGCCCAGGAAACGGCGATGCGGATCGAGCCCGTCACCGCCATCAGGCACGCCGGCCACACGGCCGACGGCCTGTACCAGATGGGGCGCATTTATCAGAACGAGAAACGCCTGGACCAGGCGGCGGAAGCTTATCGCAGCGCGCTGGTGAAGGACCCTGAGCACGTCGAGGCGCGTAATGCGCTGGCGACGGTCTATGCGGCGCAAGGCAAGTTCGATGAGTCGGTCGTCGAATTTCAGGGGGTCTTGCACAAGAGCCCGGCGCTTACCCATGTGTACAACAATCTGGGCTACACCCATTTCCTGAAGAAGGATTACACAGCGGCCATCTCGGACTTCGGCCAGGCAATCGCGCTCGATCCCGCCAATGCTCGCGCGTTCGCCAATCTCGCGCTCGTTCATGAGCAGTTGGGCAATAGTGCGAAAGCGCGGGCGGCTTCGCACCTTGCATCGACATTCGGCCGGCTTCCCGTCCCAACCCCCGTGCTTGCAACAGCTTCCACGCAGCCCGCTTCATCGCCGACTGCCGAACTGAAGACCGCTGAAGCGACGACCGCCGAAGCGACGACCGCCGAAGCGACGACCGCCGAAGCGACGGACGCTGAAGCGACGAGCGCCGAAGCGAAGATCTCAATTCGGCAAGCCGTCACCCCCCCAGGGATCGTGGTCGAAATCGCCAACGGCACGCGCGATAATGGGCTCGCCGCCAGCATTGCCGATCGCCTGCACGACAATGGATTTGCAGTGAGCAAGATATCGCCGCTCGCGCCTTACACTCAGCATCGCACCGTCATCCTTTACCGCGATGGTTTTCGCAATCAGGCGCTCGAATTGCGCCGCAGCTTTGCGGTGCCGCCGGCGATTGTCAACAACACGCGCACCCGTAGCGCATCCGACACCTCGGATGTGCGCCTGGTGCTGGGCAAGGCCACGGCAAAGGCGGTGGTGATCGCCCGCCTGAACGATACGGCGACTACCCGTTAAGGAGATGACTATGCCGGCAATCGGACGCAAGACGACGAAACGGAGGGAGCGCGGCGCATCGGCGGTTGAATTCGCCATCGTCGCGCCGCTGCTGTTCTTTCTGCTATTTGCCATCATCGACGTGTGCGCAATGTTCTGGGTTACCCTCACCATGCAGCATGCCGTGCGCGAAGGCGCGCGATATGCGGTCACAGGACGCGCCGACCTTGATCCCCACGCCAGCAACCAGCAGCGCTTTCGCGCTGTCATCGAGAAGATGAGGGAGAACTCAATGGGCTTGTACGAACGGGTGCAACCGCAAATCAACGGCATAGGCTATGGCGACGCCGCGAAATACAACGATGGCATGTTCGGCGCCGCCGGGGAGATTTTCGTATTGCAGCTCGACTGCAGCTGGCCGGTGCTGACGCCGCTGCTGCAGCCCTTCTTCGATAACGGCACGTACCGTTTTTCGGTGGCGGCAACCATGCGCAATGAGGCATCCCGATGATCACCTCCAAGCACAATCGATGGTCGCGCGGCGCCGCCGCGGTGGAGTTCATGCTCTGCCTGCCGCTACTCCTGCTGCTCGCCTTTCCTGTGGTCGATCTGGCGCGCGTTCTGCAGGCGAACATGATCCTGACGAACATGGCGCGCGAGGGCGCCAACCTCGCTTCGCGCACCATCAACGCGGAACAGGCGATCATGGATTCGCTGGCAGCCACCGCGCCGCCGCTCGACATGCGAAGCAACGGCATGATCCATATCACCAAAATCCTCGCAGTGCGAGGGCAGGGCGCGGCGCGCAACGTTGTCGTTGCCCAGTATCGCTGGCGCGGCGGATCCTACGTGCCGGACAAGGGCGTCTGGAACTGCGGCGCGGCCGGCGGTACTTATTGGGACAGCACGGGCAGCTGTACCGGATTGCCGCCGCCCGCCGCCGCGCCCTCCGTCGACGTCATGTCCGGCGCGCTCAACGATGGCGACGTCGTCTACCTGGTCGAGACGTTCTACCGCTTGCCGCTGTTTTTCGGCAAGATGCAACTGGGCGGAATCGTGCTGCCGGATTTCAACCCTAACCTGTATGCAATGACCATTTTCTAAACTGGATTAACGGCCACACCATGAGACTCTTTCATCAAGAAACACAGAGCGGACAAGTCTTCGTCGTCTTCGCGCTTTCCCTTGCTGTGCTGGTTGGCGTGGTTGGGCTCGCGCTCGATTCCGGCCTCGGTTACCTGGTCAAGGCCAAACTTAATGCCGCAGCCGATGCCGCGGCCCTTGCCGGGGCGCGGGCGGTTTCGCTGGGGCTTACCCGGGACCAACAGCGCGCGGCAGCAATCGCGGCAGCGGACAAGTTCTTTTTGGCCAACTATCCTGAGGACTATCTCGGCTCAACCAAGGTGACGCACGAAACCGCCATCGGCTTCGACAATCCGCAGCCGGGCAGCATTACCGTCGACGTTGCCGCTCGCACCACCATCCCCGTCATGTTCATGGGCGTGATGGGGTTTAACCTGCTGGACATCAGCGCCTCCTCGCAGGCCATCCGGAAGGACCTCGACATGGCATTCGTGGTAGACACTTCCGGTTCGATGGGGCCGGTCGGAGCGGAAGTGAGGAAGCAGGCCGGCGCCTTCCTCGATCGGTTCAGCACCACCACCGACCGCATCTCGCTCATGCACTTTTCCAATGGCGCCGAAGTCGACGTGCCGATCCGGACCGGGCAGGCCAGAGGCTTCGACCGGCAGCGCATGGTGGCCGACATCAATGCTTTCCGTTTCGGCGGCCTCACCAATTCCGCGGAAGGCTTCTGGCACGCCAGGAACCAGCTGAACAGCATCGCCGTCCCGACGCGCTCGACGCTACGCGTGGTCGTGTTTTTCTCCGACGGCACCCCGAACACGCTGGCCTCTTACTTCAAGCTGAAATCGGCTATAGGCTGCACATCGGCCGGGGCGCTCAGCACCGGCGACGGTGGTACGACCGGCGACACTCTCGGTTTGTGGAACCATACCCGTCAGGAACAGCCCGCCGCGAGCCCATGCTACCGAGGTGTCGGCATCGCCGCCAGCCTTGACGCCCATGCTTTGCCAAACTGGTATAACGCCCATAACCCCAACGAACAGGAGATCCCCATCGTCACCAACACGGCGCGCGTCGTGACAAACGACACCAGCACGCCGGAAAAGACCTGGATCAACGTCAACCGTGCGTCGAAAAACGTGGTGGAAGCGATGGCCGCCAGAGCGCGCGCCGAGGGTATCCATGTCTTCACGCTCGGCCTCGGTCCGCTGCTGCGGACGATAAACGCCCCCAATTCGGCACCTGACGACACTGGGGAAAACCTGCTCAAGTGCATGGCAAACACAGCCGACGCGCTGCCGCGCTGCAAAGCCGCCGGCGCCAAACAACCGACCGGCGTTTACTGCCACGCGGCCACCGCGGCGGACCTGCAACCCTGTTTCGCCACACTGGCGGCCGAGATCCTGCGAATTACGCGATGAGCACCGCTTCCCCCCACAAACCGTTGAGCGCCGAGGCCGGCGCAGGCGTACGCGATGTGCTCTGCCGCATCAGCGACAAGTGGGCCTTGTATGTCGTTTGCATGCTGAAGGACGGGCCGCTGCGCTTTAACGAACTCAAGCGCTGCATCGCGGGAATTTCCCAACGCATGCTGACCCTGACGCTGCGCAACCTGGAGCGGGACGGCTTGGTTTCCCGCACGGTATATCAGACCGTGCCGCTGCGGGTCACCTATAAACTGACCCCGCTTGGGCAAACCTTGGCGGAGCCGGTTGGCGCAATGCTCTCATGGGTGGAAACGCACCTGGACAATATTGCCGATTCGCGCCGGGTCTTTGAAGAGCAAGACGACGAACATGCACAACCATTCCAGAGTTGATGATCGATGAAATCGCATTGGTATAAG
>CAMLDH010000174.1 GCA_946478765.1 uncultured Oxalobacteraceae bacterium
CGAAGCTGCCAGCGATCTGGGGGTAGAAGCGGCCGTGATGACCTTCGAACCGCATCCGCGCGAATTCTTTGCACAACAGGCCGGCGATTTGTCCCGCGCGCCGACGCGCATCGCGAATTTGCGCGACAAGCTGCAGTCGCTCGCCAATACCGGCATCGACCGTGTCATCGTCGAACATTTCAATGCGCATTTTGCGTCGCTGTCGCCGCAGGACTTCATTGAAAAAGTATTGGTGCAGGGCTTGCACATGAAGTGGCTGATGGTTGGCGAAGATTTCTGCTTTGGCGCGAAGCGCGCCGGAAATCTGGCAACATTGATCGAAGCCGGCAAACGCTACGGCTTCCATGTCGAAGCGCTGCCGACGGTCCTGCACGGCGGCACGCGCATCTCGTCTTCCGCAGTGCGTAATGCATTGGCACAAGGCGATTTCGATTACGCAAAACAATTGCTGGGACATTCTTACGCGATTTCCGGGCATGTGATCCACGGCAAAAAGCTGGGGCGCACGCTCGGTTTTCCGACCCTGAACTTGCGCGTCGCGCACAAACGTCCAGCGCTGTCCGGCGTGTTTGTGGTGCAGGTGCACGGTCTGGCCGAGCAACCGCTGCCGGGGGTAGCCAGCTTGGGCGTGCGGCCGACGGTGGACGACAGCGGCCGGGTATTGCTGGAAACGTATATTTTTGATTATGCACAACAATGCTACGGCAAAGTGATCCAGGTGGAATTCTTGAAAAAACTGCGGGACGAAGAAAAATATAGCGATCTGCCGACACTGACCGAGGCGATTGCACGCGACGTTGAGAACGCGCGTGCGTATTTCAAGCAATCCGGCAACCTGGCCGTTTCTGCGACTGACCGAATTTGACGATCAAACAGCGAAGCAATCACCCCACCTCTGTTTGACCCACCGATTTTTACGATTGAAACCACCATGTCCGAACCAAAGAACAAGTACCCGGTCAACCTGACCGAAACGCCTTTCCCGATGCGCGGCGACCTCGCCAAGCGCGAACCGAAATGGGTGAAGGAATGGCAAGAGAAAAAGATCTATCAAAGAATCCGCAAGGCGTCCAAAGGCCGTCCGAAATTCGTGCTGCATGACGGCCCGCCGTATGCGAATGGCGATATCCATATCGGCCACGCGGTCAACAAGATCCTGAAGGATATGGTGGTCAAGACGCGTCAGCTGGACGGCTTTGACGCGCCCTATGTACCCGGCTGGGATTGCCACGGCATGCCGATCGAAATCCAGATCGAAAAGCAGCACGGCAAAGGCTTGCCGACGGCAGAGGTGCTGGCAAAATCGCGTGTGTATGCCAGTGAGCAAATCGAACGGCAAAAGAAAGACTTCATCCGCCTCGGCGTGCTGGGCGAATGGGATCGGCCGTACAAGACCATGGATTTCGCCAATGAAGCCGATGAACTCCGCGCGCTCGGCAAGATCCTGGAAAAAGGTTACGTGTACCGCGGCCTGAAGCCGGTCAACTGGTGCTTCGATTGCGGCTCGGCATTGGCCGAAGCGGAAGTCGAATATCAGGACAAGCGCGACCCGGCAATCGATGTCGGCTTCCCGTTTGCGGAGCATGACAAGATCGCCCATGCATTCGGGCTCGACAAGCTGCCGACCGACAAGGGCTATGCGGTGATCTGGACCACGACGCCGTGGACCATCCCGGCCAACCAGGCATTGAATGTGCACCCCGACCATCGCTACGCGCTGGTGCAGACCGAGCGCAACGGCGAAGCGCTGCTGTTGATCCTGGCGGTGGAATTGGTCGCGTCTTGTCTGCAGCGTTACGGCATGGAAGGCAAGATCATTGCAACCGCCGGCGGCGAGGCATTGTCGCTGCTGAAATTCAAGCACCCGTTCGCGCACGCGGATCAGGGTTACGACCGCTATTCGCCGGTCTATGTCGGCGACTATGTGACCCTCGATACCGGCACCGGCATCGTGCACTCGGCACCCGCCTACGGCCTGGACGACTTCATCTCGTGCAAATCGCATGGCATGACGGACGACGAAATTCTGAAGCCGGTGATGGGCGACGGCAAATATGCGTCATGGCTGCCGTTCTTCGGCGGCATGACGATCTGGGAAGCGTCCAAGCCGATCTGCGCCAAGCTGGAAGAAGTCGGTTCGCTGTTCAAGCTGGTGATGTTCGATCACAGCTACATGCATTGCTGGCGCCACAAGACGCCGATCATCTACCGCGCGACCTCGCAATGGTTTGCCGGCATGGACGTGCAGCCGAAAGACGGCGGACCGAGCCTGCGCGAAACCGCGCTGGCCGGCATCGAAGCGACCGCCTTCTATCCCGGCTGGGGCAAGGCGCGCCTGCACGGCATGATCGCCAACCGCCCGGACTGGACCCTGTCGCGCCAGCGCCAATGGGGCGTGCCGATGGCGTTCTTCGTGCACAAGGAAAGCGGCGAGCTGCATCCGCGCACGCCGGAATTGCTGGAAGCGATCGCCCAGCGCGTCGAGCAAAGCGGCATCGAAGCATGGCAGGCGCTCGACCCGAAAGAATTGCTCGGCGACGAAGCGGCGATGTATGTGAAGAACAAGGACACGCTCGATGTCTGGTTCGATTCGGGCACCACGCATCAGACGGTGTTGCGCGGCTCGCACGCGGATGAATCGAAATTCCCGGCCGATCTGTATCTGGAAGGATCGGACCAGCACCGCGGCTGGTTCCATTCATCGCTGCTGACCTCGGCCATGCTGAATGGCCGCGCGCCGTACGACGCGCTGCTCACGCATGGTTTCGTGGTCGATGGCGACGGCAAGAAAATGTCGAAGTCGATGGGCAATGTGGTTGCGCCGCAAAAGATTTCCGACACGCTCGGCGCCGACATCCTGCGCCTGTGGGTGGCGTCGACCGATTATTCGGGCGAGCTGTCGATCTCCGATGAGATCCTGAAGCGCGTCACCGAAGCGTATCGCCGCATCCGCAACACCTTGCGCTTCCTGCTGGCCAATACATCGGATTTCGATCCGATCAAAGATGCGGCGCCGATTGCCGACCTGCTCGAAATCGACCGCTACGCAATCGTGCACATGGCGGCCTTGCAGGCGGATATTCTGCAGCATTACAAGGTCTATGAATTCCAGCCGGTGGTGTCGAAACTGCAGATGTATTGTTCCGAGGATTTGGGCGGCTTCTATCTCGATATCCTGAAAGACCGCCTGTACACCGGCGGCGCGACGTCGCATGCCCGCCGCTCGGCACAGACGGCGATCTGGCACATCACGCAATCCCTGCTGCGCGTGCTGGCGCCGATCCTGTCGTTTACCGCGGAAGAGGCCTGGGCGGTATTCGCCGGCAAGGAAGCATATGCGGCGAGCGATGAAACCATTTTCACGCAAACCTATTACGCGTTGCCGGAAGTCGAAGGTGCGCAAGCATTGCTAGATAAATATGCGGCATTGCGCGAACTGCGTGCCGTGGTGACCAAGCAACTGGAAGAAGTGCGAACTGCCGGCGGCATCGGCTCGTCGTTGCAGGCCGAGGTTGAAATCAAGGCCAGCGGCGATAAATATGCGCTGCTCGCCGGCCTGGGCGACGATCTGAAATTCGTGCTGATCACGTCGCAAGCCAGCGTGACGCAGGTGGCGACCGAAGCCGAAGAAGCGATAGTCGTTACGCCGTCCGCACAGCAAAAATGCGAACGCTGCTGGCATTACCGCGCCGATGTCGGCGCGCATGCGGAGCATCCCGGGATTTGCGGGCGGTGCGTCAGTAATTTGTTCGGTGACGGTGAAGCGCGCAAGTTTGCTTAAATACCCGCGCAAAATATATTGTGAATTTCTCGTGATAGTCGTAGTGAAACCAGAAAGGAGTAGGGTGCGCTTGCGCACCAATGCCGCGGTGGATCGCAATGGTGCGCAAGCGCACCCACCTCCTTTCTATTTTTCACGACACAAATAATTTTGCGTGGTTGCTTAGAACTGATGTTGCGCATATTTGCCACCATTTCCTCCTTGTAGCTCCTCCCCTTTCAAGGGGGAGGCTGGGAGGGGGATGGGTTTCAGCAGCGCCGCTTTTTTAACTTAACTCATCCCCACCCTACGCCGGGCCCCCCCTGCCAGAGGGAGGGAGTCAAACCCAACACACAGTCAACATGGCCAATAAACATAGTTTTTCCTCTTCATCCAGTTCCAGCCTGACGCCGTGGCTTGGCATCGCCTCCATTGTGATCCTGCTCGACCAGGTGACCAAGATCACCATTTCCAAGTTATTCACTTACGGCGCATCGTATCCACTCACCTCGTTCTTCAACCTGGTATTGGCTTACAACAAAGGCGCTGCATTCAGCTTTCTCGCCGCCGAGTCCGGCTGGCAGCGGTATTTCTTCACCGTCCTGGGCATCGCTGCCGCACTGTTCATCGTGTACCTGCTGAAGCGCCATGCGGGACAGCGTTTGTTTTGCTGGGCGCTGGCGCTCATTTTGGGCGGCGCGCTCGGCAATGTGATCGACCGTATGGTGCATGGCCACGTGATCGACTTCCTTGATTTGCATCTGCGTGGCTGGCATTGGCCTGCATTCAATGTCGCCGATAGCGCCATCTGCATTGGTGCAGTATTGTTCATCATCGATGAATTAAGGCGCGTCAACCGATAATCTGATTGGAGTCCTCCATGGATCTCGCTGGCAAAAAAATCGTGTTGGGTTTGACCGGTGGTATCGCCTGTTACAAGGCAGCAGAATTCACGCGCGCGTTGACCAAGGCCGGCGCATCGGTACAGGTGGTGATGACACAGGCAGCAACCCAATTCATCACGCCGGTGACAATGCAGGCGCTGTCCGGCCGGACCGTCCATACCGACCAATGGGATGCGCGCATTGCCAACAACATGCCGCATATCGATTTGACACGCGATGCGGATGCGATTGTGATTGCCCCCTGCTCCGCCGACTTTATCGCCAAGCTCGCGCACGGCGCATGCGACGATTTGCTGTCGACCTTGTGCATCGCACGCCGCATGACCCTGCCGCTGCTGGTGGCGCCGGCGATGAATGTCGAGATGTGGCAAAACCCGGCAACGCAACGCAATGTCGCGCAACTCAACGCGGATGGCATCGGCATGTTGGGACCGGATGCAGGTGAGCAAGCGTGCGGCGAAACCGGCATGGGCCGCATGCTGGAACCGGAACAATTGCTGGAAGAAGTGATTGCCGCCTTCTGCCCGAAAGTGCTGGCAGGAAAACGCATCCTGATTACCGCGGGCCCCACTTTCGAGCCGATCGATCCGGTGCGCGGCCTTACCAACCTGTCGTCCGGCAAAATGGGGTATGCGATGGCGCGCGCCGCACGCGAAGCGGGCGCCAATGTCACCATGGTGTCCGGCCCGACCGCACTGCCTACCCCGTATGGCGTCTGCCGCATCGATGTGCACACGGCGCAGCAAATGCACGATGTCGTGATGTCGCGCGTCGGCGAAAAAGATATCTTCATAGCGGTGGCTGCGGTTGCCGACTGGCGTATCGCCAATATCAGCGAACAGAAGCTGAAGAAGGACGCTGACGGCAATACACCTGCGCTTCAGTTCGAGCAGAATCCGGATATTCTGGCCGAGGTTGCCGCATTGCCGAAGCGGCCTTACTGCGTCGGCTTTGCCGCCGAATCCGAGAACCTGCTGCAATACGGTGAAGCGAAGCGCAAGAAAAAAAATATCCCGCTTTTGGTCGGCAACATCGGCCATCAAACCTTCGGCAAGGACCAGAATGCGCTGGTGCTGTTCGATGAAAAAGGTCATACCCCTCTGCCGCGCGCGGACAAGCAAATCCTGGCACGCCAATTGATAGCCGAGATTGCGACACGGCTCGGTACAACATCCGGCGCATGAGGGGGCCGATCATGCTGTTGGCCGACCCGTCTGCAATCATCGACAGGTAAGCCGGACATCATGATGCAGGCATTCAAATCCACCCCATCCATCTCAATCACTTTTTAGACTGCAAGACCATGAAAACCGTTGATGTAAAAATTCTCGATTCGCGCATGAAAGAACAGCTGCCGGCTTATGCAACAACGGGAAGCGCCGGCCTTGATTTGCGCGCCTGCATCGATATGCCGCTCACCATCAAGCCGGGTGAAACGCATTTGATCCCGACCGGACTTGCGATTCACATTGCCGATCCCGGCTATGCTGCGATGATCTTGCCGCGCAGCGGGATGGGACACAAGCACGGGATCGTCTTAGGGAACTTAGTGGGTTTGATCGACTCCGATTATCAGGGGCAACTTATGGTCTCGACATGGAATCGGGGCCAAGCCGAATTCACACTGAACCCGATGGAACGTCTGGCACAATTGGTCATCGTTCCTGTGCTGCAAGTCGAATTCAACGTGGTCGACGAATTCAATTCAAGCGAACGCGGCGCCGGCGGTTTCGGCAGTACCGGAAAACACTAAAGAACTAAAGAAAGTTAAAGGGGGATGTCTATGCCTGGCATGTTTCAATATATTGCGCTTCGATTGAAGCAGCCTGATGTGCGGCTGCAATTAACTGCCATTCCGATCGCATTGTTGCTCACTGCCTGCGCAACCCAAGTCCCCATTTCAAAACCTTCCGCGCCGACACCGCCTGTGATGGCGCCGTCCCCTCCCGTCAGTAACGCCGAACAGGAAGCATTGCGTTCCCTGGTATCGCTGCAAGACCGCTTGTACCGCGTTGCCGCACCGTTGCTGGTAAACAATACCGAGCTATGCAAAGGCAATGCGCGCAACTTGCTGGGCTTTACCGCCAAGAATAAATACTCTTACTCGACAGCCTATGTCGAAGCGGCGCATCAAGCCTTCGGACTGGATGAGCGTCTGCAAGTGATGGGGGTGTGGGCCGGCGGCGGCGCCTTCAAGGCCGGCGTGAAACCTGGCGACAGCCTACTGGCGATCGATGACAAGCCCCTGCCGCAAGGGCAGAATGCAGAGCGCCAGGCAGCAGCGATTTTGGCGCCGCTGGTCAATAGCCGCATCAGAGTCAAGCTGACCGTCATGCGCAATGGCGCCAGCCTGCCGTTGAACGTGCCGCTGACGCACGCATGCGCGTTCGGCATCGAGCTGGGCAATACCGATAACGTGATTGCCTACGCCGACGGGCACCGCATATTGCTGACCCGCGGCATGCTCAATTTTGCGCGCACCGATGAAGAACTCGCGTACGTGCTGGCCAAGGAAATGGCGCACAACACCTTGGGCCACCCGCAAAAGCAGCGCATGAATGCAACGCAGGGCGGCATCATCGACAATCTGATTCGCATGCACCCGGACATGAGCACGATGGTCGGCACGGCCGGCGTCAAGGCGATGCCGCCGGGACTGGATACGGCAGCCGATACGCTGGCGTTGTACATGGTTGCACGCGCCGGCTATGACATCGATAATGCGCCGGCGTTCTGGCAAAAGCTGGCGAGCCAATACCCGTCAAGCGTACTGAATGGCTATACCGCGATCCATCCCGATACGCCCACCCGCCTGGCGGCAATGGAAAAGACCATTGCGGATATCAAGAGCAAGCGGGGCAGCAAAACCGCATTGCGGCCTTAACGTTGCGGCCTTAAAATCAGGCAACCTTCGCGGCAACCGACAAGTGGCGCAAATCGGCTGATGACGAGAGATCGGCACGCATCGCCTTTTCGATATCGGCGCGCGTCAATTCCGGCGCGAATTGCAAAATGAAATCCACCGTATACGAACGCAGATAAGCGCCGCGCCGCACGGCCAGACGCGTGACATTCGGCGCGAATAAATGCGAGGCCCCGATCGCACGCAGGCCATTGCCGCGATTGTGTTCAAGCGCCATCGACGCCACGAGACCGACCCCCAAACCGAGAGACACGTATTGCTGAATCA
>CAMLDH010000175.1 GCA_946478765.1 uncultured Oxalobacteraceae bacterium
ATGGCGTGCCGGCACAAGATGAAACCATTGAGCAATTTGCTATTCTCAATCAGGCGCTTTGCTGAATACATTGACGATTGGCTTGTGTGCTTCCTTCGTCTTGCTTGGCAAAGATCGGCCAAAAACGGATGCTATTTCAAAACCTGTGAACGACTGCTTCAAACTGGTAGCGGTCATTCAGTTATCGTAAGGGATCGGCAGCATTTGTTAAGGGTTGTACGATGCCTGCCCACAGCCGCAGGTCAAGCAGAGCGCGAGATCGCTCGCTGGGCAGGCGTCGGACAAGCCTTAACACGAACTGCCGGTCGACCATTCAATGCAAAGGTCCGCTTCCGACTGAAAAACAGCCATTCAGGCCTGAACGACCGCCGCCTTCCGACGCTGCCCTCAATTCACAATCTGCTTGAAGTACAGATTAGCTCCGGGCTCTGAGCTCTGAGCTCTGAGCTCTGAGCTCTGAGCTCTGAGCTCTGAGCTCTGAGCTCCTAACAAGTTAAGACTGCTGATTGCACCTCTGCAAGTTGTTAAAATGCGACCTCACCATCAAGGCTGTGAATCTCATGCGGCCGGGTCGTATTTTAGGAGATTGTGTTGGCTGAACCCGGAGGACCGACCACGCAGTCGGGAATTTTTTATCAAAATAGTGTCGCCGCGCTTTACTTGGGGGCGATGCTCGATCTTCGTCCACCCGTTGGTAAACCTCGCGTCAACTCGGTCCGAATAGAAGCTCCCGAGAATATCGACGATATCGTTGTCACCTTTGGGAACCACTCAACCCTCTTCATACAGGCTAAAGAACATCTCGCGCCTCAAGGTGATCCTTGGAATAAGTTTTGGGAATCAGTACGAAAGCAATCAACCAATTGCCGAAGTGGACGAGATGAATTCCGATTGGTTCTCGGCAATCTCAGCAAGCCTTTGGAGGTCCTGCGCGAAACCGTCGAACGGACACAAGGAAAGAACAACTTCTCAGAATGGCAGAATGCGCTGAATGGTGAGCAGGCGAAAATAGCAAAATCGGTCTTGGATGCCCTCACTCTGCCGCAAAGCGAGGCGTTTTCTGTCTTGAAACGCATACGGATAGAATTTTTAACGCTTGCTACTATCGAAACGACAGGCGTTCGTGATTGGATGCCGTCCTCGTCGGCCGAGCAATTAGGATTGTATAGCCATCTTCGCGATTGTTGTGGCAGCGGAGCAAGAGTTCGTCAAACCTTCCTTGCAGCCGAGCTCTCCGAACTGCTGTTGTCAAAATACGGCGTTCGCATCTTCGGTTCGCACGGTGACGGCCTAGAGCAATACCGTAAGGCCATCGGCTCGCAGTTTGATCATATTGCTGTCCCGGGCACATCGATATCCTTGCGTGAGGGCGATTTGTTCACGTGGCCCACAATCAGATCAGTGAACAAGGCGACGCACTCTGATTTCGAGGACGAGAATCTTTGGCCTGTAGATAATCATTCTGGCGAAGAAGTCGACTTATGTGATTTTCCATCACAAGACATGAAATGGATCATCCTGGAGAGTGGTGCGGGCTATGGAAAGTCAACAATTCTAAGAGCTACCACTCGTCGTTTAATCAGTAGCACCGCACACATTCCCGCCTTCATTCATGCTGACGCAGTGCAATCGTATGCAACGATCCAGGATTATCTCGCCGCTGAATATAATGCCAGTTACAAAGTCGCCATCGATTGGGAGGCACTTTGCGAACAAGGCCGCGCGGTTCTCCTCATCGACGGTCTTGACGAACTGAACGATACCGCGCGAGCCTCGCTTACGAACATGATTGTGCGTGCAGCGGCCCGATTTCCCGCGACACCCATTCTAATAGGCGCCCGGGACGCGTCGGTCGCAGTCCTCCCACCACAGTTCAAGCTCTTCCAAGTACAGCGCCTCAATTGGGGAAAAATGATCTCGATGTTGGAGCGTTACATCCATACGCGCCTCGACCTCAACCTTCGGGTTATCGTTAGCCATATTAGAGAGCATCAGGAACTCGATCTGCTTTGCCGAGTACCGCTATTCTTAGCGATCTTTGTGGGAACGATCCCGAAAAACGGCAAGATACCAACAAGCAGGACCGAACTTCTTGAAAGATACATCTCACTAGCCGTATCACCCCAACGACATAAGCCTACTCAAAAATCCGTCATCAGCAAGACACAATTGCGACGAGGCGCAGAAGTGGTCGCATTACTCGCGCTAGAAAGAAACGAGGCTGCTCTACCTGAAAGGGCAATCCGAGCGTGCTTAAGCAAAGAACTTGGTCAGCCAATTGGTGACGAATGTGCTGACACACTCATTCAATACGGATTACTTGAGCGTCGTGGGGCTCGCATTGCATTTTCAATTCCCACAGTCCAGGAGTACCTTGCTGGTTGCGTACTTGCAGAGAACGACAACTTCCAATCCAACGATTGGTTCATAAATGTCTATCGGCGCCCTTGGGCCCAAGCCATTCAATTTGCCATCGAAAAGGTAACGGATGCTGATGCACTGCTTCGCCGACAGATTGAGCATAAAGACGACTTGTTTTACACTTCTCTCCGTCTAGTAGCACGATGCATTGTCAACGGCGCATCGGTAACGACTGACTTTAGGGACGTTGTTGCAGGGAAGCTAGCTCACGCCTGGACCAGAGGGAGTCACAACACAAAAAAGAAAATCGGCGGCCTTATTGCGGATGGCTTTTGCAGGCCTCTACATCCAACCATCAGACAGCAGTTGGTCCGTAGTGAGTCATTCATATCTGCACGTCCAGCAATCCTCTATCGGGCGGCGGACAATGTATTGACCTTAGAATGCCTACGATTACTCCTCGAACAATCTGACATCCGTGAGCTATGGAGCTTGGAATGGCATGAGGTCTTAAGGCCGATAGCAGTAGATGCCATAGAACTTTTGGCGCAACGTGCTCGAGCAGAAACCGGTGGCGGCTTGCCCGCTGCAGTCATTGCCGAGGTGTTTTATAGACTTCGCGATGATGCTCGCGTCAACTGGATGAACTTGTCATCCGATTCAAGTATTCCACTTGTAGTACGTGCAGCCGCACAATTCGGTCTTAAGGAAGTTTCGAACGAGCTGCAAACGGAACTAATCACAGCTGCGATCGCTGGCACGAAAGGCTTCTTCATGTGGAAGAGCTTTCATCAGGCGTATATTTCCACGAATTGGTGGAAGGAACACTTCTGCGGGCTGTGCCAAGCAGCTCCGCAGAAAGATGGAGAAACGATTTTCCGGTATATGGATGCAGAGGGCGATGTAGCGCAACAGTTTCTGGATCTTATTTCTGAGATCGCGTCAAACCCGACCACACACCCTCATCATCGATTCAGCCTTCAGATAATTCTCGGTCGCCGAGGGTCTACGGAATTTTCTGAAGCCGCAACAGACTCACTTCAAACCGCAGATATCGAACAAATCCATCAGTGGGTAAATGCCTCACTATATTTCTCAGAGTCCACGATGAAACGCGGAGTCCTCACAATCAGCGCACGAAAACTGTCTCAGTCTGACCAAATTTCAATTTTATACGCACTAGCCGACAGCGTACTGCACAAGCCTTACGGTAAGCAACGCCATCTGCTTCTTGGGGGCCCTTTCGTGAAGCTTGAACAACCTGGCGAAGTCGCGGCAATCGTGGCTGATTGGGGAGAACGGCTCATCCGTGATGGCAACCTCACAGAAATACCATGCAGGGACCTTGTTCTTACTTGTGCGAAATGCGGATCAGAAGAATCTAAACATAGACTCCTCTCGTATGTTGAAGACTACTTAGATAACCACGACCATATAGAGGAAGACGATTGGACATGGCTCGCCTCCTGTTTATTTGCTGTTCTCGAGAGTTCGGTAGAACTTGGCACAGACAGACTTTGGCAGGTCATTGAGAAAGCTCGAACACTACCAGTCAGTTTCATAATGGCAAAAATAATTGCGAAGGAAGGACCCGACATCCATCCGACTCTTATCGAGTACTTTGAGAAAGGTGATTCTAAGACTGCCAAAATGGCAATATGGGACTATTTTGAACAATCTGCAGAACGTCAGGGACTCATTGTTCGCATCATCGACGGGAAGCTAAACATTTCTTCAGTGTGAAAGGGACGGAAGCTGTTTCATAGCTCAGTAGTCGTTCGGTCGAAGACCGTTTTCGCTGCATTGCAGACGCCCAGAAAATTCATCTGACCGGCAGGATTGTGTCGACAAATCATTTTCGTCGCCGTGCAGCCAAGGGTCGGCACGTAACTCTTTCCGGTCGGCACTGAAACTTTACGCAATCGCTCCTATCACCCAGGACCGGTTGGTCAGCCATCTCCTCTGATTTGAACAGAAGAAAACCTGCGCAACACGCCCCATCAACTTGAGGACAAGTTCTACCCCCGCCGTGCCGCCTCAATCGCGGCGATGTCGATTTTTTTCATGGTCATCATCGCATCGAATACGCGCTTAGCCGCCGCGCGATCGGGGCCGGTTACCGCCTCGACAAGGACGCGCGGGGAGATCTGCCACGACAATCCCCACCGGTCCTTGCACCAGCCGCATGCGCTTTCCTGGCCGCCATTGCCGACGATGGCGTTCCACAAGCGATCGGTTTCGGCCTGGTCGTCGGTCGCGATTTGAAATGAGAATGACTCGTTGTGCTTGAAATGCGGGCCGCCGTTGAGCCCGACGCAGGGAATGCCGGCGACCGTGAACTCGACCGTGAGGACATCGCCCTGCTTGCCGTCGGGATAGTCGCCCGGTGCGCGGTGGATGGCGCCGACTGCGCTGTCGGGGAATGTTTCGGCATAAAAGTGTGCGGCGTCAACAGCGCCGCCTTCGTACCACAGACAGATGGTGTTCTTGCTGGTCATGTCGTGTCTCCTGAAAAGTTGAACTTCGGCGTCCATCACCGTTACAACAACGCCAATCGTCCACATTGCGGGACCTTGGTGTGTCGGACGAGACTAATGCCGTTGCCGGGATCCGTCAATGTTGCACATTCTCGCGGCGGGCGCGGGCCGCTCACAGGGTAGACCGTTGCGAAAGGCGATTGTTCGGTCCACGAATTTGATGCGCATGTTCGTTGGCGCGCTCCCTTCGGGCGCGAGAATGTCGATGCCGGTTCGCGCTTGCGGTCGCTGCAGGCAGCCGGCGCGATGCAGTATGGCGCCGCGTGCGCAGCACAAAATGCCGAATCCTTCGCAAATACGCAATTTCCGATGATTTCGCGCCGCGTGCTCGCAAGCTAACACCAGGCCACTCTGGCTAAGATGATCCTGCTACCGAAGCAGCGGCAAGCGCCCCGCCCTCCGCTTGCATTCTCCCCATGTTTTTAGATACGGACCCCATCATGCAAATCGATTCTCTCCTCACGCTGGACCGCGAACACCTGATCCATCCCGTCGTCAATTTTCGCACCCACGAACAGCGGGGCGCCACCATCCTGGAGTCGGGACGCGGCCCCTGGCTGCGCGACATCCAGGGCAATGAAATCCTCGATGCGTTTTCCGGGCTGTGGTGCGTCAACGTCGGTTACGGACAGGAGAGCATCGTGCGCGCCGCCACCGAACAGATGAGCCGGCTGCCGTATGCGACCGGCTACTTCCACTTCGGCTCGGAGCCGGCGATCCGCCTGGCCGCGCGCCTGGTGGAACTGGCGCCGGCCTCGCTGCGCCATGTGTATTTCACGCTCGGCGGTTCCGACGCGGCGGATTCTGCCATCCGCTACATCACCTACTACTACAACGCGATCGGCAAGCCGGACAAGAAACAGTTCATTTCGATCGAGCGCGGCTATCACGGTTCGTCTTCGCTGGGCGCCGGCCTGACGGCGCTGCCGGTGTTCCACCAGCATTTCGACGTGCCGACTCCCAACCAGCACAAGATTCCGTCGCCCTATCCTTATCGCAACCCGGTGGGTGACGATCCGCAAGCCATCATCCGCGCCTCGGTCGAGGCCTTGCGCGCCAAGGTGCGCGAGCTGGGCCAGGAGCGCGTGGCGGCATTCTTCTGCGAACCGATCCAGGGCTCCGGCGGCGTGATCGTGCCGCCCCAGGGGTGGCTCAAGGCGATGCGCGATGCTTGCCGCGAACTGGACATCCTGTTCGTCGTCGATGAAGTCATTACCGGCTTCGGCCGCACCGGCCCGCTGTTCGCCTGCGAAGCCGAAGGCGTCGAGCCCGACCTGATGATGGTTGCGAAAGGATTGACTGCGGGTTACGCACCGATGGGCGCCGTGCTGATGTCGGACGCGGTGTATGCGGGCATTGCGGATGGCGCGCCCGGCATGCCGGTCGGCCATGGCTACACCTATTCCGCCCATCCGGTCAGCGCCGCCATCGGGCTGGAAGTGCTGCGCTTGTACCTGGAGGGCGGCTTGCTCGCCAACGGCATCGAGCAGGCGCCGCGCTTCGAGCAGGGTTTGCGCAATCTCCTCGATCACCCGCTGGTCGGCGACGCGCGCAGCCGTGGCCTGCTCGGCGCGCTGGAACTGGTTGCCGATAAGGCAAGCAAGGAACGCTTCGATCCCGCGCTCAAACTGAGCGACCGCATCGCCGAGGCTGCCTACCGCAACCGGGTGACGTTCCGCGCCTTCGGCGACAACATTCTCGGCTTCGCCCCGGCGCTGTGCTTTGGTGCAAACGACTTCGAGGTACTGTTCGACCGCTTGAAAAAAACGCTGGACGAGGTGCTCGACCAGCCGGATGTGCGCCGCGCGGTAAAGTGACGCCGCAGGCAGGAAAATGCGACGTGCCAAAGCGCATGTTGCCTGCTAACATGACAGGCATTACCGGAGCTTTTCAAGAAAGCGGCAGAATACGATGATGCCTGAAGCACTCAAACTGGATCGGATCGACATCCGCATCCTCAGTCATCTGCAGCGCAACGGCCGGGTCACGAACGTGGACCTGGCCGATGCCGTCGGCCTGTCGCCCAGCCCTTGCCTGATCCGCGTCAAGCGCCTCGAAAAAGCAGGTTTCATCGTTGGCTACGGCGCCCATATACAGCTCGAAAAACTGGGCACCATGCAACTGGTGTTCACCCAGGTCACGCTATCGGATCACCGCCGCGAGGATTTTGCCAAGTTCGAAGCCGCCATCCGCAGCATCGACGAGATCGTCGAATGCCACCTGGTGAGCGGCGGCTTCGACTACCTGCTGAAATTCGTCACGCGCAGCGTGGTCCATTACCAGACCATCGTCGAGGACGTGCTGGAGCGCAGCGTGAATATCGAAAAGTACTTCAGCTACATCGTGATCAAGTCGCCTTTCATCAAAAACCACTATCCCATCGAAAAGCTGTTCTCTCCTCACGAGTAACCGGCTCCCGCCCCCTGTACTTGCGTTGCCTGTGCCGGCCGCTGCGATGACCGGCGTGTCCGTTTTTGCCATCCGATGCAGCCCGTGCCCTTCCTCCACGCAACGCGCGCCGCATAACATGCCAAACGCGGGCAAAAAACACAATTTTTATCCTTTTGCCGGCCGCGATACGCAAACTCCCGCTGGGCGTTCTGCCCTAACATAAAGCTACCCGCCCGCTTTCTCACGCCATGGTCTTGGCGGGCTTTCCTTACTCTTACAGATCGGTCCTCACGATGAAGCACTCATACAACATCGCTGTCATTCCGGGCGACGGCATCGGCAAGGAAGTCATGCCAGAAGGCTTGCGCGTGCTCGACGCCGCTGCCAAACGCTTCGACATCCACCTCAACTTCAATCACATCGAATGGGCCAGCTGCGATTACTACGCCGCCACCGGCAAGATGATGCCCGACGACTGGAAGGCGCAGCTTGCCGGCATGGATGCCATCTACTTCGGCGCCGTCGGCTGGCCCGACA
>CAMLDH010000176.1 GCA_946478765.1 uncultured Oxalobacteraceae bacterium
GCCGAGGGCAAGGAAGTGCGCGAATTCGATGGCGAGTGCTATGTGATGGAACGCTCGTTGGTCTCTGATGTGTCGCTGGTCAAGGCATACATGGCCGACAAGACCGGCAACCTGGTATTCCGCAAGACCGCGCGCAACTTCAATCCGAATGTCGCGATGGCCGGCAAGATCACGGTTGTCGAAGTCGAGAAGCTGGTCGAGGTCGGCGAGATCGACCCGGACGCAGTCCATACACCGAGCATCTTCGTGCACCGTATCGTGGTCAACGCGAACCCGGAAAAGCGCATCGAACAACGCACGACTCGTGCAAAGTAAAGCGGAGAACTGACATGGCATGGACTCGTGATGAAATGGCTGCACGTGCGGCAAAGGAACTGCAGGATGGTTTTTATGTGAACCTGGGCATCGGCTTGCCGACCCTGGTTGCCAACTATGTGCCGCAGAATATGGAAGTATGGCTGCAATCGGAAAACGGTTTGCTCGGCATCGGCCCGTTCCCGACCGAAGATGAAGTCGATCCCGATTTGATCAATGCCGGCAAGCAAACGGTGACATCCTTGCCTGGCTCCTCGTTTTTCAGCTCGGCGGATTCGTTTGCGATGATCCGCGGCGGCAAAATCAATATTGCGATTCTGGGTGCGATGCAAGTGTCGGAAAAGGGCGATCTCGCCAACTGGATGATTCCGGGGAAAATGGTGAAGGGCATGGGCGGCGCAATGGATCTGGTGGCTGGGGTCGGCCGGGTCGTGGTGTTGATGGAGCATGTCGCCAAGGCCAAGGATGGTTCGACATCGCACAAGATACTGAAAAAATGCGATCTGCCGCTGACCGGCGTGGGCGTCGTCAATCGCATCGTTTCAGATCTGGGTGTCATCGATGTGACGTCCACCGGTTTGAAATTGGTCGAGTTGGCGCCTGGTGTGACAAAAGAGGAAATGATCGAAAAGACCGGGGCGGAGCTGGATGTAAGTTCAGTGCATTAACGACGCACGATCAACGAAAACGGCGCTTGATGCCAAGCGCCGTTTTTTATTGTCTTATCCACTTGTTAGCAGATAAATCGTTCCCGAAAAATCATCCGAAATATAAAGCCCGTTTTTACCATCCGGAATCACGGCAACCGGGCGTCCCCATCGTTGTCTTGCATTTGCGTTCGTTACCCAGCCCGTCACCAGATCCACTGCATCGCCGACCGAACCATCGGGCCGGAATGGGTAAAGCACAATTTTGTGGCCATTCAATGCGCTGCAATTCCAGCAGCCATGCAGCGCAGTAACCAGCCCATTGCGATATTTTTCCGGCAAGCCGGAGCCCTGCAAAAAACTCATGCCGAGCGGCGCCGAATGGGGGGCAATACCCTTCGTCACGCGATCGATCTTGCCGCAATCAAGCTTGCTGCCATCGGGGTTGAATTGCGCGTCACGGTCATACGGCATATTGTCCAGTCCTGCATCGGGATTGGAATTGCAAAACGGCCAGCCATAATGCCCGCCGTCCCTGATCCGGGTAAGCAGATCGGGCGGATGGCCATCCACATAGCTTTGCATGACTTTGCCAAAGTCGTCGGTGCCGTCGCCATCCCAATCGGTGTGAAACGGATAGGCGATATTGTCCCGATTGTTTACCACGGCCCATAGCTCGTTGGTGCCGGGCTTGAACCGGATGCCTTCCGCGTTACGCAAACCCCGCGCGTAGAGCCGGCGATTGGCGCCGTCGGCATCATATTCATAAATCGCACCGCGGATCGGATCCGACACGGTGTCGGACAGGCAAGCGTTGCAGGTCGAGGCGATCGACACGTAGAGCTTGTTGCCATTGAGCGCGATATTTTTCAGTTCATGGCCATAGTTGCCGCCTAATTCGGGAGTGGAAGCGTCGGGTAGATTGCCAACGACGACTTGGAATGGACCAAGCTCGGTTTGACCATTGCTATAGGGCGCGCGGATAATCCGATTCGACTCGGCGATATAGACATAGGTCGTGTTGCCCAAGGTATGAAATACGATGTCGTGCGGATTATGCAGGCCGGATGCAAAAGTGGTGCGTTGTCCAGCGATCTTGCCATTCGGTCGCAACAGGGTTACCTTGCCATCGGTCGGCGTCGACACCAGCAAATCGCCGTTCGGCGCGACTGCCATGAAACGCGCATCCGCGACACGGGCAAATATGCCAATCGAAAAGCCTTGTAGCACAACAAGGGTTCGCGCTTCCTTGAACGGCGATGCGCTCATGTCGGCAGGCACGTTGACATTGACGGTCCGGGTTGCTCCCAAGGCAGTGTCGGGAGCGCTCGACGGGACTGCCACACTTGGGGTCCCTGCTACGGAATCGCCGCGTCCGGAACAGGAAACCGCCAGCAACGTCGACATCATGATGCAGAAAGCCCTTATCGCGGCGGCCCATGCGTCGAGACTGCTCAAGCGAAAGTGAAGAAAATCCCAGGTTCGATCACGCATCCGCTGCTCCCGATCAATTCCGGCTTGCGTGTTGCAGCGGCTGGGCCGGACCCGCAGGTGCGCGGGTTATCGGATTGAACGGAGCACCAGCGCGATATTACCGATTAGCCATGCCTATTGCGCTACCCAGCCGCCATCCATATTCCACGCCACGCCGCGCACCTGACTTCCGGCATCGCTACAAAGGAAGACCGCAAGCGCACCCAGTTGTTCCGGCGTGACGAATTCACCGGACGGTTGTTTTTCTGCAAGCAGGCTCTTCTTGGCCGCTTCATTCGATATGCCTGCCTGTTCCGCCCGTGCGTCCACCTGTTTTTGAACCAGTGGCGTCAATACCCAGCCGGGGCAGATTGCATTGCAGGTCACGCCGGAATGCGCAGTCTCCAGCGCCGTAACTTTCGTGAAGCCGACGATGCCATGCTTGGCCGCAACATAAGCCGATTTTTGCGCCGAACCAACCAAGCCGTGAACGGACGCAACATTGAGAATGCGGCCCCAGTTTTTCGCCTTCATCGACGGCAATGCGAGACGGGTAGTATGGAAGGCGGAAGTCAGATTGATCGCAATGATCGCGTCCCATTTTTCAAGCGGAAAATCTTCGATGTTGGCGACATGCTGGATGCCGGCATTGTTGACGAGAATGTCGACAGCGCCAAATTTTTCTGCAGCAAAACGCATCATCGATTCAATCTCAACCGACTTCGACATGTCGGCAGGGTGGTATGCGGTTGTGATGCCATATTCCTGCGCGATGCCTGCTTGCAGCGCCTCTATCTCTTTGGCGTCACCGAAGCCGTTGAGCACGATATTCGATCCTTGCGCTGCCAGCGCTTTTGCAATCCCAAGTCCGATGCCGGAGGTGGAACCGGTGACCAATGCTGTCTTGTCTTTGAGCGGTATGCCTTGCATGATGTCCTCTGCGAATAAAATTTCGATGTCCTTGCGCTTCGATAGGATTTTAAGCGTAACGACCGGTAAAATGTTGGAATTGGCTCTAGTACAACTACTACCTATGGCTCAATTCCAGATCAGAAGCGTGAATTGCCTTTCTCCAGCAGGTTTGCATAGGATGGCATATAAGGAGTGGGGCGATCCGCACAACCCGAAAGTGTTGGTATGCGTGCACGGCTTGACGCGCGTGTCTGACGATTTCGATAATATGGCGCTTGCACTAAGCGCGTTTTACCGTGTCGTTTGCCCGGACGTGGTCGGACGAGGGCGCTCCGATTGGTTGCGCGACCCGCAACATTATCATGTGCCGCAGTACGTGAGCGATATGGTGACGCTGCTGGCGCGACTGGATACGGAAACAGTCGATTGGTTCGGCACCTCGATGGGGGGGCTGATCGGAATCGGGTTGGCATCATTGCCGAATAGTCCAGTGCGCAAACTGGTGCTCAACGATGTGGGGACGACGCTGGATTATGCGTTTTTCAAGCGCATTGGCGAGTTTCTTGGTCGGCCGATCCGATTCCCGACGTTCGACGAAGCCGCACAGTATATTCGCGCCATTTCGACGACGTTTGGCCCCCATACAGATGATGAGTGGCATAAATTTGCGGCCGACGTCTTGCGACAAGACAAGGATGGTCAATGGATTCCCCATTACGATTTGCAATTGGCGATTCCGGTGAAGGCGCAAACAGCCGAGAATTTTCAGCAGGCGAGCGTGATGCTGCAAGCAGCGTACGACGCCATCGCGTGTCCAACTTTGTTGGTGCGCGGTGCGGAATCGGATTTGCTTTCGCACGAGGTGGCGCAGGAAATGACAAAACGCGGCCCGAAAGCCAAACTGGTAGAGTTGCCAGGCGTGGGGCATGCACCGACCTTCGTGCATGCCGACCAAATCGCCATCGCCAGGGAATTTTTGCTCGGTTGAATTATTTCGTTAAAGTAGTTGGTTGAATAAGGACATTATGGATATCAAGCGTTTGCACGTAGGGAAAACTCTTTCCGAGATTGCCATTCATAACGGCACGATTTATCTGGCTGGCCAGATTTCGGAAAATGGCGCACGGGACATAGCGGGACAAACCCGCGAAATTCTTGGCCATGTCGACCGTCTTCTGACAGAAGCGGGCAGCGATAAAACACGTATTTTAATGTGTCAGATTTTTATCGCCGATATGAAAGATTTTGCCGGCATGAACGCAGTCTGGAACGAATGGGTTGCTGAAGGCAATTCGCCGCCGCGGGCGACGGTTGAAGCAAAACTTGCCACGCCGGAGTGGCTGGTCGAAATGGTCGTTACGGCAGCGCAAATTTAAGAGGATTGCGGGACAACGTTAAGCGAAACCTTAAGTTATCCTCAATGAAGAATCAATGGTTTCCATCGCAGCAGCGCAAAGTGCAACAGATGTTCAACTTTCTTCCGGGCTGACACCGGAAGACGGGACTCGAGTGTTGGACGCACTCGCGTTCGTCCAGCCGATTTACACCGGCAAGGCAGTGGTCGCCGGACAGGATGCCTTCGAATTTTCGCAAGGCGTTGCCGCGACGCTGGCGCAGTTGAAGACCGATGCCGACACGCGGATCGCCGGTTTACTGTTTGAGTTGCCGGTCATCGATCCCAAGGCCGCCGAGACGATTGAAGCAAGCTTTGGAAAAGAAATTGCCGACTTGGTCACCGGCACTCGGCAATTGATGCGTTTGCATGAAGTAACGTTTGGACAGCAGGAAGTCGGGCGCGGCAAGAATGCTGCACAACAAGCTGCAGCCCAGTTGGAAACCTTGCGCAAGATGCTGCTGGCGATGGCAACCGACATGCGTGTAGTGCTGGTGCGGCTTGGATCGCGCGTAACCACCTTGCGTTATTTTGCCGATCTGAAGCTGGAGAGCGAAACAACTTATCAATACGCGCGCGAGACCATCGATCTTTATGCCCCGCTGGCCAACCGATTGGGTGTGTGGCAATTGAAGTGGGAATTGGAAGACCTCTCGTTCCGTTTCCTTGAGCCGTCGACTTACAAGCGCATTGCCAAAATGCTTGAAGAAAAGCGGATGGAGCGCGAAGGATTTGTCGATCGCTCAATTGCTCGCCTGAAATCCGAACTGGCCGCTGCCGACATCAAGGCTGAAGTCTTCGGACGTCCGAAGCATATTTACAGCATCTGGAACAAGATGCGCGGCAAGGCTATCGATTTTTCAGAGTTGTACGATGTGCGCGCATTCCGTGTCATTGTCGATGACATCAAGACTTGCTATGCAGTGCTTGGCATCGTTCACAATATCTGGACGCCGATTCCCAAGGAGTTCGACGACTACATCTCACGTCCGAAAACGAATGGTTACCGGTCACTGCATACCGTTGTGGTGGCTGAGGACGGCAGGGCGCTTGAAGTGCAGATTCGAACCAACGAAATGCACCACTTTGCCGAATATGGCGTGGCGGCGCACTGGCGTTACAAGGAAACCGGCGGTTCGAATTTCTCGGCGCAAAAGTATGACGAAAAGATTGCGTGGTTGCGCCAATTACTTGCGTGGAAAAGCGAAGTCGCCGATGCAGTCGTCGGGCAAGACGACGAGCTGCGCCGCGATTGGGTAGAAAAGCTCAAGTCCGCGACGCTGGACGATCGGATTTATGTACTGACGCCGCAAGCGCGTGTGATTGAGTTGCCGAGCGGCGCCACGCCGATCGATTTCGCGTATCACCTGCACAGTGATGTCGGACATCGCTGCCGAGGCGCGCGGGTGGACGGCGCAATGGTGCCGCTAAATACAGTTCTGAAAAACGGCCAGACAGTCGAGATCATCACGGCAAAAGGCGGCAGTGTGGCTTCCGGCGTTGCTGGACCTTCGCGCGACTGGCTTAGTCCGGGATATGCCGCCAGCCCGCGTACACGTTCCAAAGTGCGCGCCTGGTTCAATGCGATCGAACAGGAAGAAACGCTGGCGCACGGCCGCGGCTTGATTGAAAAGACCTTGCAGCGCGAAGGCAAGACCGCGGTGAACCTGGAAGAACTGGCGCACAAGCTTGGTTTTTCCAAGCCGGATGATTTGTTTCTATCTGCCGGCAAAGATGAATTCAGCTTGCGCCATGTTGAACAGGCGCTGCATGCCGATGATGCGCAAAAGCCCCAACTCGACAATGATGCGGTGGTGCCGAGAAAGAGTCGCACCTCGAGCGTTGTGCACGGTGCAAAATCGGGCGTGCTGGTGGTCGGCACCGATGGCTTGATGACGCAACTTGCGCGCTGCTGCAAACCGGCGCCGCCGGATGAAATCGTCGGTTTCGTTACGCGCGGCAAGGGGGTGTCGATTCATCGCGCGAACTGCAAAAATTTCACTGAAATGAGCACGCAGGCGCCGGAGCGCGTCATCCATACCGCGTGGGGCAAGCCAGGGGCGGAGACGGTTTATCCGGTCGACATTTTCGTGCTGGCCGGTGATCGCCAGGGATTGCTGCGCGATATCTCCGAGATTTTTATGCGTGAAAAAATTAACGTGATTGGCGTCAGCAGCCAAAGTGCAAAGGGGCAGGCGCGCATGGCGTTTACGGCGGAAATCGGCTCCACCGCGCAATTGATGAAGGCGTTGACGGTGATTCGCGAAGTGGAAGGTGTGCGGGAGGCGCGGCGTCAATAAAATCGATGTTGTATCGAATACGGCAAGCGTGGCCAATCGCCAATATGCTTGTTCGTTTCAGATCCGTGTCTCGCCTTCCGCCATGCCGGGCGATTCTGCTTGCAAAGTCACATGATCGATCCCATGTTGTTCGAGCAGCATGGTTTTAATCGCTCGCAACACGTTCGGCCACTCTTGCAGATCGCGCACTTCGACATGACCGATCAATGCCGGTTGGCCCGGCGACATTTCCCACACATGCAGATCGTGCACGGACAGCACCCCTTTGATTGCAGCCAAGTCCGCCCCCACCTGCAAATAATCAATATGATGGGGAACGCCTTCCATCAGGAAATGGTAAGACTCGCGTAGAACGGCAACCGTCGATCTCAGAATCAGCAGCGATACGAAGATCGACAGCAGTGGATCGATTGGATACCAATCGGTGTAATAGATCACCGCACCTGCAATCAATGCCGCGATCGAACCGAGCAAATCGCCCATCACATGTACCAATGCAGCTTTGGTATTGACGTTTTGCTTGTCATGCGACAACACCCAGGCAACGATCAAGTTCACGACCAGCCCGATGGCGGCGACCATAAAAACAGCGGCGCCTTGTACCGCTTCCGGTTTGGCAAATCGTTGTATCGCTTCGATACCGATCCAGAGAATTGCCGCCAGCATCATCAAGCCATTAACGAAGGCGGCCAAGGCTTCCGCTCGCCCGAAGCCGAACGAGTGCTTGGCCGATGGCGGACGCCTAGAAATGATTTGCGCCAGCAATGCCAATCCCAATGCGGTT
>CAMLDH010000177.1 GCA_946478765.1 uncultured Oxalobacteraceae bacterium
TTAATGCGGATTGGTGAAAAAAAAGCCGGCCTTCCCGGCCGGCTTTGGCATCAGTCAGCCTTGAGCGCTTCGACTTCGATCGCGAGTTTCACTTCCGGTGCGAGCAGCGGCGTGCCGTAATTCAGCCCAAAATCGGTGCGCTTGAATTCCGCGCTCGCATCGGCGCCGCACACTTCGCGTTTGAGCATCGGATGCTGAATGCACTTGAACTTGTTGATCGTGAGCGTCACCGGTTTGGTCACGCCGAGCAGCGTTAACTCGCCCTCGACTGCGACCGGCTTGTCGCCGTCGAATTGAATCGACTTGCTTTTGTAGATGATGGTTGGAAATTTTTCGACATTGAACATGTCGGGCGACTTCGCATGTTCGTTCAGTTTGGCATGGCCGAAATCGAGCGAATTTGCGTCGATGGCGATATCCAGCGCACCGGTTTTGGCAGCGCGGTCGAGTGTCACGGTGCCGCTGGTTTTGGTGAACTTGCCGCGCAATACCGAGATTCCCATGTGATCGGCTTCAAAGCTCGGATACGTATGGCCGGGATCGATATAGTAGGTTTGTGCAAAGGCGGAGGTTGTGCCGGCAGTCAGTATTGCGGCGATCACGAGTGTGCGTTTCATGTGCGATTCCTTGTTGGTGGTGGATGCTGATTATTGCGCCGCTACGACGCGGAACTTGATGACAACTTCATCGGCGACCATGCTGGTGTCTTCCCATTCGCCTTCGCCGATGTTGAAGGTAAGCCGCTTGATCGGCAGCGCACCTTCGAATACCTGGTTAGCGCCTTCCTTCTTGACGCTGAGCGGAAAGCGCACGTCGCTGGTCTTGCCCTTGATCGTCAGTTTGCCGGCGACGTCGAATTTGCCGTTGGCGCCCGGCTTGATGGCACTCGATACAAAGCGCGCTTTTGGAAACTGTGCGGCATTGAACCAGTCCTTTTTCAGTACCTCCTTGTTGTACTGCGGATCGCCGAGGTCGAAGCTGGGGATGTCGATGTCGACATTGGCTTTCGATGCTTCCGGCTTGGCGTTGTCGAAATCGATTTGCGCGTTGAATTTCTTGAACCTGGCTTCGACCGGCACATTCAACTGCTTGAATACGATTGCGACGCTGCTCTTGGCGTTGTCGATCTTGAGTGCCGCGATTGCGACGCACGGCAGCGCGACACACAGGGCGACGAGGCTGCTATTGCGCAGTACGGAACGAATTGACATGGTTGCTTCCTTTTTTGGGTAAATGGATCAGGGCAGCATGCGCTTGAGCACGCCGTCGCGATCGATGAAGTGATGCTTGAGTGCTGCCAGCACATGTAGGCTGACGCCCGCCAGCAGCATCATGTTGAGGGTGAAATGGACCAGCCTGAGGATCGGTTTCCATTCCTGATTCGGTTCGATCAGGACCGGCAGCGGAATGATGCCGAGATATACCACCGGCACGCCGGCTGCCAGGCTATAGAAATAGCCGGAGACCGGCACCGCGAAAATCAGTCCGTAGAGCAAGTAATGCAAGCCGCCGGCGGCTTTTTGCTGCCAGGCGGGCATCGTGTCCGGATAGGCAGGCGCGGGATGCGTCAGGCGCCACAACACGCGCACGCAAGCCAATCCAAGGACGGTAATGCCGATCCATTTGTGCCACGAAAAATATTTCAGCTTGGTCGGCGTGATGCCGGGGATGTCCACCATGGTGACGCCGAGCGCAAAGCCGGACACGATCAGCAATGCCGTCAGCCAGTGCAGCAGGATCGCGGTTTTCGTATATCGAGGCATAAATATTTCTTTAGTGCAAAGAAGTTCGCATTAGAACTAATATGGTAGCAAGGGTTGACATTGTTTGCTCAAGAGCGATATCAAGAGCAACAAAATCAGAATCGGATAGGGAATTGGGGGGATGCGGTTCACCTTATCCGCGTAACGGATAAGGTGAGGTTTTATTCCACAAAATCATGTGGCAGGAAGCGCGGATGGAGCGCGTGCGATTGCCTTGCCGCGACGGTTTGCGCCCTTCCTGCAAAACTGAAAACGGCTTTAGATTTTCCTTGCCAGTTCCGCTGCGTGACCGATGTAATTGGCCGGCGTCATCGCCAACAGATGGTCTTTCGCTTGTTGCGGAATCGCGAGGCCGTTGATGAAGTCGCGCAGCGCGTCCTTTGAAATGCCTTTGCCGCGCGTCAATTCCTTCAATTGCTCGTACGGATTTTCAATCCCGTAACGGCGCATTACGGTTTGCACCGGCTCCGCCAGCACTTCCCAAGTCGCGTCCAGATCATCAGCCATGCGGCCCGGATTGACTTCCAGCTTGTTCAAGCCGCGCAGACAACTGTCATACGCGAGCACCGCATAACCGAAGCCGACGCCGATATTGCGCAGCACGGTCGAGTCGGTCAGGTCGCGCTGCCAACGCGACAGCGGCAGCTTCTCGGACATATGTTTCAGCACTGCATTGGCCATGCCGAGATTGCCTTCGGAATTTTCGAAATCAATCGGATTAACCTTGTGCGGCATGGTCGAGGAACCGATTTCACCGGCCTTGGTGCGCTGCTTGAAAAAGCCGAGCGAGATGTAACCCCAGATGTCGCGGTTCAGGTCGATCAGTATCGTGTTGGTGCGCGCGATTGCATCGAACAACTCCGCCATGTAATCGTGCGGCTCGATCTGGATCGTGTACGGATTGAAGGTTAGTCCAAGGCGCTGTTCGATCACATTCCTGGAGAATGCCGGCCAATCGAAATCGGGATACGCGGACAGATGGGCGTTGTAATTGCCGACCGCGCCGTTCATCTTGCCCAGGATTTCAACTGCGGCAATGCGCTGTTGCGCGCGCTTCAGACGCGCCACCACGTTCGCGATTTCCTTGCCGAGCGTGGTCGGGCTGGCCGGTTGGCCATGCGTGCGCGACATCATCGGCACATCGGCATTCTCGTGCGCCAATGCCGTCAGCTTTGCGATCACGCCTTGCAGCGTCGGCAGCAGCACCGTGTCGCGCGCTGCCTTCAGCATCATGCCGTGCGAGGTGTTGTTGATGTCTTCCGAGGTGCACGCAAAATGGATGAATTCCGACGCGGCGACCAGTTCCGGCACATCCTTGACCTGCTCCTTCAACCAGTATTCGACCGCCTTCACATCGTGATTGGTGACCGCTTCGATCGCCTTGATGCGTTCCGCATCGCTTTCGGTAAAGTCGGCGGCCAATTTATCGAGCAGCGATGTCGCAAAAGTCGAGAATGGCTTGATTTCGGCAAAGCCTGCGGTCGACAATGCTTGCAGCCAGGCAATTTCCACTTTTACGCGGTGGTGCATGAATCCTGCCTCGGAGAGGATGGGACGCAGTTTGTCGGTCTTGGCGGCATAGCGGCCGTCCAGCGGGGAAAGGGCGGAGAGTGTGGAGAGCGGCATGATAAGAAAACGGTGGCGTGGATAAAGGGAGGTGCCGAGAGAGGCGCAACTGAAGCAACAACTGATAAAACGCAATTTTACCATTCGCGGCCACGCTCAAAATGGCCTCTTTCCTATTCGATCAGGCAGCGGGGCGGCAATTTAAACAACCCATGCCAATGTTATAATCGCCCAACCTTCTTATTCCACGCATCTATGAAACTCATCGGTTCTCTCGCCAGCCCGTATGTACGCAAGGTCCGCATTGTGATGGCGGAAAAAAAGCTCGACTATGAGCTGACTCTGGAAAATGTCTGGGCTGCCGAAACCACGATCCTGCAGTCCAATCCGCTCGGCAAGGTGCCTTGCCTGATCATGGAGGACGGCGGCGCGATGTTCGACTCGCGCGTGATCGTCGAATATCTCGATACCCTGACGCCGGTCGGCAAATTGATTCCCGCGAATGGCCGCGAACGCGCCGAAGTCAAGTGCTGGGAAGCCTTGGCCGATGGTGTGCTGGATGCCGCAGTCCTGGTGCGGCTGGAGCATACGCTGCGTCCGGCTGCGTTGCAAAGCAAGGACTGGATGGCACGCCAGATGGCGAAGGTCGATGCCGGTCTGAAAGCGATGTCGACGGGTCTGGCCGATACGCCGTTTTGCGCCGGCACGCACTACACGCTGGCCGATGTTGCAGTGGGTTGCGCGCTGGGCTGGCTCTCGTTCCGTTTTCCGGAGATTGAATGGCGCAATGATTATTCGAATCTGGGCAAGCTGTTCGACAAATTGTCGGACCGGGCATCGTTCAGAGACACGCTGCCGGAATAACCGAAAGACAAGACTCTTTAAAAGAGGCGTTGCGCCCTAATGCCGTTCAGTTAAGAACTGAGCGGCATTTTCATTTCAAGCAGATCAGTATTCCTTACGTCAATCTCAAATCTTTCAACGTCAGTCCCGACGTCACGCGCCTGCTACCCGAAACTCCGGCGCGGCGGTTTCGCGCAATTGCCCTCGATGCGGATTTATTCTTCCATCTGCGCCTGCAAATAATTGGGCAAGCCGACTTTATCGATCAATTCGAGCTGCGTTTCGATCCATTCGATATGCTCTTCGGTATCGTCCAGAATGGCTTGGAATACATCGCGCGACACATAATCATGCGCCGCTTCGCAGGCGGCGATGCCGTCCTTGATCGTTTGTTGCGCCGCGATTTCCAGCTTCAGGTCGCATTGCAGCATCTCCGGCGTGTTCTCGCCGATCATCAACTTGTGCAATGCCTGCAGATTGGGCAAACCATCCAGCATCAGAATGCGGTTGATCAAATTATCCGCATGCTTCATCTCGCCGATCGACTCTTCGTATTCCTTCTTGCCGATTTTTTCCAGCCCCCAGTGGCGGTACATGCGGGCATGCAGAAAGTACTGGTTGACGGCAGTCAGCTCATTGGTGAGCTGCGCGTTCAGCAGCTTGATGATGTTGGCATCGCCCTTCATGAAGACCTCGGCAGTAAGTAAGTTGGACAGGTAAGCATCATAGCGCAGCACGCCGATTTTTCCACTGGACGCTGTCATTTTGCCAATGAGAATGATTTGCCTGTTCTGCGCCGGCTTTCGCTAAATTGCCCACATGAACCACAGTGCGCCAGTCAATGCGCCAATGCTGGTCATGACGGCGACTGTGCGCACGGTGTGCAACTGTGTCCACAGCAACAGGCCGGTCAGCGACAGCAGTATCAAGCTGCCTGCGATAGTATCGGTCAACAATATCCAGAATGCGTTGACGCCGGTCGACGTATGGAGGCGCAACAGGGTGCCGATCGGGGTCGCGTCCAGATGATCGAGTTTGACGAAGCGGTTGCCGACAAAATATTCCGCGTTGACCGAATGCTGCGGGCTTTGCAGCGTCACGCTCCAGCGTTCCGGCTGCATCACATCGCGATCGGCCCACACGATTTTCCTGGGCGGCTGCGATTTCACGACCGGCGCCTGTGCTGTCTTGAATTGCAATTCGCGTTGCAGCCATTCCGACAGTTGCTCCGGCGATGCAAAGGTTTTATCCGGCAGCGGCATTTGGACGGTTTTTTGCGCCGCTTTCTCGACCGGAATTTTCATGATTGCGCGGTGGTTGAGCAGGATGCCGGTTGCGCCGAACAGCAGGCCGAATGCTGCGCCCCACAAGCCGACATACAAATGCGTCTTGCGCAGCCAGGTCAGGAACACTGCGCGGCGGTTGCGTCTCGGATGTCTGGGGCGTTCAAGCGCCTTGTCGGCGGCGGGCGCTGGACGCGTGTCGACACGCGCTCTCGATAAGGTGTCGGCACGCATCGTCGGTTACGCCGCCTGCAGCAGGGATTGTCCCGGCTGCCAATCGCACGGCGTCAAGCCGCCGGCTTGCAATGCCTGCAGCAGGCGCAGCGTTTCTTCGGTCGAGCGGCCGACATTGCTGCTGTTGATGGTCACCGATTCGATCACCCCTTGCGGATTGACGATGAAGGTCGCGCGATGCGCAAAGCCCTCGGCCGACAGCACGCCGCAGCCTTGCGCGAGTTCGCGCGTCAGGTCGCCGATCAGCGGGAAGGCGAGTTGGCCCAGGCCATGCTCGGTCCATGCCTTGTGGCAGTGCACGGAATCGACCGACGCGCCCAGCACCACGGTATTGGCCTTTTCGAACTCTGCATACAGACGGTTGAAACCCTGGATTTCGGTCGGGCAGACGAAGGTGAAATCGAGCGGATAGAAAAATAGCACTAGCCATTTGCCGCGGTAATCGGCGAGCTTGACCGGTGCGAATTCGCCGTTCGGCATCAGTGCTTCGCCGCTGTAATCAGGCAAGCTTTGTCCTACGGTTAACATGGTATTTCCTTTCATGAATGAATTACCGCATACCTTGCTTGAGCAGCAGGGCAACAGTGGTAATTGGTCGGACACTCGCAGCTTGGCTGCGGTTCCGCTGCGGCAGGGGGCGAGATCGCGCTTATTTGCGCTGCGGATCGGTGACGAATCCGATCTTGCTCAAGCCGCCCGACTGCGCGGCAGCCATGACTTGCGCAACCTTTTCATATTGGGTCGTGCGCTCCGCGCGCAGATGCAATTCCGGCTGCGGATTTTTCTTTGCTTCTGCGGCAATGCGTTCCTTCAACTGATTCGCATCGACCGTTTCCGCATTCCAGAACATCGTGCCTTGCGCATCGATGGCAACGTTGATGTGTTCCGGCTTGACGATTTCCGGCTGACTCGCGGCGCGCGGCAAATCGATCTTCACGCTATGGTTCATTACCGGAATCGTGATGATGAAGATGATCAACAGTACCAGCATCACGTCGACCAGCGGCGTCGTGTTGATTTCGGGATTGAAATCGTCATCGTTATCGGACAGCGACCCCATTGCCATTATGCCGCTCCCACGACAGCCAATTTCGCACCGGCTGCGTCGTTGCCAGCGTTGTCGCTGGAGCGCGCGCCGGTGACGAACAACGCATGTAGGTCGAAACCGAATTTGTTCAGCTTCGCGATCACGGTCTTGTTGCCGCGTACCAGCGCGTTGTAACCGAAGCCGGCGGGAATGGCGACCGCCAGGCCGAGCGCCGTCATGATCAGCGCTTCGCCGACCGGTCCCGCCACCTTGTCAATGCTGGCTTGGCCCATCGTGCCGATCGACACCAGCGCGTGATAAATACCCCATACGGTGCCGAACAAGCCGACGAACGGTGCGCTGGAACCGACCGACGCCAGCACCGCCATGCCGGTTTGCAGTTTGCTCGATGCTTCGTCGATCGCCTGACGCAGCGATAGCGTGACCCAGTCGCTCACCGACAACTGGTCGTGCAGATGGCCCTTGTGCGCATTGTGATGGCGCATCGCGGAAACGCCCGCTTGCGCGATGTCGGCAAACGGATTGCCGCGGCCCAGCGTGGCGACGCCTTCGGCGAGACTGGTGGTGTCCCAGAATTCATGGCCGGCGGCGTGCGCGGCACGACGGAGGCGCCACAATTGCAGTGCCTTGGTGACGATCACATACCACGATGCGATCGACATCGATACCAGCAAAAACGCGACGCCCTTGGTGACGAAATCACCTTGTACCCACAGGCTTTCCAGACCGTACGGACTTGCTTCCATAATTTTCCCTTACCTTAATTACCTAGTTGAAACGTGATCGGCACGATGGCGTATACGGCAATCGCCCTGCCGTCTTCGAGATACGGTTTGAACAGCGCGCGCGCTACCGCTTGGCGCGCCGCGTCATCGAGGCGCGACGAGCCGGAAGATTTTTGCAACTCGATGTGCTCGGCGCGTCCTTTTTCATTGACCAATACGCGCAGCACCGCTTTGCCTTCTTCACCCATGCGTCTAGACAGCGACGGATATTCCGGCAGATCGGAAGAGCACACGTCTGAACTCCAGTCACCAAGGTCTAT